>NZ_JBSHNS010000537.1:0-13175 GCF_053601635.1 Pontimicrobium sp. MEBiC01747 | reverse complement strand
CCTACTCGGGGTGTAGCGTAGCCCGGTTATCGCGCCGCGTTTGGGACGCGGAGGTCGCAGGTTCGAATCCTGCCACCCCGACTAAAATGAATACCAACAAAACTAAAACCCTGTAAATCGTAAGATTTACAGGGTTTTAGTTTTTTAGACTATCGTGAGAATGGAATTGGTGGTTAAGATACTTAAATAGAATAAGGTGATTTAATTTTCGTCTTGAATAAATACTCAATTAAAAGATACTAATTATAAAAAAACTCAGTTTATATTTATAGATGAATACTATACAAGCTATTAATAGTTACTCAATTGTTTATGTGTGTACTAAAGCCAATAGTAAACGTATAAATATTAGACTAAAAAGAAAAGTAATTGATAATGTAAATAGCATTAAATTGAAGCTAGATAAAAGACCTTTAGCTTAAAGTGGGCAAACTAAAACTCGTCTTTTTTATTTAAATTTGAAGTGTTTAAAATTAATTTAGTTCAATTTAGCCTACATGGAAATCATCCCAGTAAGACATATAAATGTTATTCAAAAAGAACCAAATTTACTGGGGAATTTTACGATTAGAACTCTTCAAGATTTACTAAATGGGAAAGATATGTTTCATGAGCTTCATAGACACGACTTCTATTTTATTTTAATTGTAAAAAAAGGCTTAGGTAATCACGAAATAGATTTTGTTAACTATGAGCTTTCAGATTATTCAGTGTTCATTGTTCGTCCAGGTCAAGTACATCAATTAGAGTTAAGAAGTGATAGCATAGGTTATATGATTCAATTTAATTCTGAATTTTATTCTCCAATTGAAAAAAAGCCTAACGTTTTATTACAAAAAGCAAGCACAAAAAACTTTTATCAATTAAAAGAGGAGGGCTTTTTAAGATTGGATATGTTATTAATGTCAATATCTAATGAATATAAAAGTAAAAGTGAGGAGTATAAGGAAGTTATAAAATCTAACCTTCAAATTCTTTTTATAGAATTGATGAGATTAAGAAATACAAATACCAAAGGTTCTGCTAATAAAGATTTGTATGTTCAGGAGCGTCTTGAAGAGTTTTTACAATTGTTAGAAACAAATATTACTAGTGAAAAGCAAGTGTCTCAATATGCCAATATGTTGAATTTGTCCAACTACCAACTAAATTCTATAACAAAACAAACATTAGGCAAAACAGCATCAGAACTTATAAACGAACAAATTATATTAGAATCTAAACGCTACCTTCTGGCAACATCTAATCAAGTAAATGAAATAGCCTATTATTTAGGGTACGAGGATGTATCTTATTTTATTAGATTTTTTAAAAAACATACCGGTTATTCTCCAGAGGTATTTAGACAAAAACTAAAATAAGTCCTATTCTACTTCATTTTTATCCTAATACTTAAATACTTATCAAAATTACTTTTGCAGTGTAATTTTTAGCATAAGTATATTAAATGAAAATCGTTTATAAAACTATTTTGGTGGGTTTAGGAGCAACGCTTTGTATTGATTTTTGGAAACTCATTGCAAGCTTTTTCGAAATGAAATCTAGAGGGGTGTTGTTTTTAGGTAGATGGCTCGTTTATACATCAAAAGGGCAATTTTTACATAATACTATTATACAAACGCCAAGTGTAGAAAACGAAATGTTTTTTGGTTTAATTGGGCACTATAGTATTGGTGTAATATTTGCTTTTTTATTACCACTAGTGTACGGTTATAAATGGTTCTCTAACCCTACATTATTGCGCGCAATTATTGTTGGTTTAATTTCGCTTTTACCGCCTATTTTTATAATTCAACCACTATTTGGTTTCGGAATTGCATTTTCAAAAATACCAAATGCTTCGCAATACCTTCTAAAGGTTTTTATAATTCATCTCATTTATGCCATTGGCTTGTATTTAACAACGAAAGCTTTGCAACGAATTAAATATTTTAATCAATAAAAAAATGAAATCAGATTTAAATAAATGGGTGTTAACGAGTCTTGCACTTTCTACGCTCATGGCTTCTTTAGGAGTTAGTATTGCCAATATTGCATTGCCAACCTTGACAGCGGTTTTTTCAACAACATTTCAATCTATACAATGGGTTGTCATTTCATATCTTTTAATTATTACAGTAACTATTGTTAGTTTAGGAAGGTTGGGGGACATTTTTGGTTTGCGGCGTATGTTAATGATTGGCGTTACTATATACACTTTTGCATCCCTTATATGTGGTATAGCCTCTAAATTATGGGTGTTAATTTTAGCACGCACCTTTCAAGGATTAGGAGCTGCTATTTTAATAGCGCTCTCGTTGGCTTTTGTTCGTGAAGCGGTTTCAAATAAAAAAACAGGTAGCGCTATGGGCGTATTGGGTACAATGTCTGCAATAGGCACAGCGTTGGGCCCAACACTAGGAGGAGTATTAATAGAAAGTTTTGGATGGAGAGCTATTTTTTTGTTTGTGATTCCATTAGGCATTTTAAATATATTTTTAATGTATAAGTACCTGCCAATAACTAAAGCGAAAGTTAAACTTGAAAGTAAAAAAATAGATTGGATAGGAATATTCTTATTAACAATAACTCTAGTTTCTTATACATTGGCAATGACTATTGGTAAGGGAAACTTTAATTGGATAAATGCTCTATTGCTTTTACTCACTGCTGTTGGTGTAAGCATATTTGTTTATAGCCAAGCTAAAGTAAAATCCCCATTAATACCATTGTCTGCATTTAGAAACAGAAATTTAAGAGCTAGTTTAATTATAAATTCTTTTGTATCTACTGTAATGATGGCAACATTAGTTGTTGGATCATTTTACCTATCATTAGCATTAGGCCTTAATGAAACTTATGTTGGGTTGGTTATGTCTATTGGGCCAATAGTTTCTGCTCTTACAGGAATTCCCTCTGGTCGTATTGTAGACCGTTTTGGTTCAACAGTAATTGTAATTATGGGCTTGTTGGTTATGACGCTTGGTGCTTTTGCATTATCAATTTTACCCAATCTATACGGTGTTGTTGGCTATATAATTGCACTCGCAATTTTAACACCAGGATATCAACTTTTTCAAGCAGCTAATAATACGTCTGTTATGGTTGGAGCCAAAAAAGATCAACGTGGTGTTATCTCTGGGGTGCTTAACTTATCACGTAATTTAGGCCTTATTACAGGTGCATCTGTTATGGGTGCATTATTTGCGTATGCAGTAGGTACAAGCAATTTTAATCTAGCTCAAGCACAAGATATTTCAAGAGGAATGAATATAACATTTATCGCTGCTGGAATTTTGATAACCATAGCTGTAATTATTTCGTTGGTTATACGGAAAAAAGCTATTTAGGCTGTTCATAATTTAGCATTTGTCCAATACTACTTCAAATTTGTCCTAGCAAATAACTTCAGTATGGTAATAATTTTACATCGATAATAAATCGAATACAATTATGGAAAAACAAGGTGAATTAAAATATAAAGAATTTTGGAATGAAAGATATCAAGATTCCAATTTTGCTTATGGCAAAGCACCCAATATGTTCTTTAAAGAGCAGATACAACAATTAAAGCCAGGAACAATATTATTGCCGGCAGATGGAGAAGGTCGTAATGGCGTATTCGCTGCAAAGTTAGGATGGAAAGTGACAGCTATAGATTTAAGTAAAGAAGGGCAAAAAAAAGCATTACAACTAGCATCAGAACAAAATGTAAATATTAATTATGTTGTAGGTGATATAGAAAAAGTTGAATTGTTAAATGAGTCTTTTGATGCTATTGCTTTAATCTACGCGCATTTTTCATCATGGAAAATTTCAACTATTCATAAAAAGCTAATTCAACTTCTAAAGGAAAATGGAACGATAATTTTTGAAGCTTACAGCAAAAAACATTTAGCATATAAAGAAGCAAACCCTAAAGTTGGAGGTCCTAGTGATATAAATATGCTATTCTCTTTAGAAAAAATACAAGCAGATTTCAAAGGATTTAAAATACAGGTATTAGAAGAAAAAGAAGTAATCTTAAATGAAGGAGAATTTCATAAAGGAACAGGGAGCGTCATCAGATTTGTAGGTAAAAAAGTATCGCACTAAAAATGAGAAGTGTACTAATTATATGCCTTTTTATCTTTACTGTTTTTAACGCTAAAGCTCAAAAAGCTGACCAATTTAATTCATGGTGGTATTATTCAGGAAAATATCGATTGACCAAAAAAATTAATATTGAAACACTATATTCTTGGAGTAGACATGATTTTATTAAAGAGTGGCAACAATCGAAATTTAAACTTGGAGCAAGCTACAACTATTTAAAAAATCTAAGTTTTGGTGCTGGTTACGAGTGGATAGTATTATTCCCCTATGGTGCACATCCTGTTCCAGAGAAAAGAACCGAACATAGAATCTATGAGTATTTTACTATAAAAAATAAAATTAAAAAAGTTTCGGTTAATTACGGGATGCTGCTAGAACAACGTATTATGAAAGATAAAACAAGGCATAGATTGCGACTTATACTTGCAGCAAAAACTCCAGTTTTGCGTTCTAAAGAAGGAAAAACATTAGTAGGTTTTTCGCTCTCTAATCAAGTGTTTTTAGATATTGATAAATATGCCAAAGGGAACAATTTTAGCCAAAATAGAATTTATGGTGGTTTTGATATCCCTGTTAATAGTGCCTTTACATTAAGCTTGGGCTATATGAATCAATATATTATTATAAATGAGACTAGAATAGAAAACGACCATACATTAATGGTAGGACTGTTTCACAAGTTAGACTTCATAAAAAAAATAAAATGATTACAATAACAGACAGGTTAAAAATAGATTTAATTAAATTTATTTCTAAAAATAAATGTGAAATTAGATATTCAATAGCGAAAATAGTCACTTCTATTTTAATGGGACTTGGCTATACATTTAGTTAGTTTGGAATCTATATTTTATCAATACAACTATACAAATAGGATGATGTAGAAAGAGCTAGATTACCTTATGTTTTTGCTACTTTTATAATATATTCTATAGAAATTATTTTGGGTGAAAGAGAATTTAATTTTAAACAATTAGTTTTATTAATTATTTCTTTCTTATAATAACAATAATTACCAACCCAAAAACAATTGAAACTAAACACAACTTTCTAGATAAAACATAAAATGCAATACAACATCTTTTTATACAAATTGTTAAGCTTACAATAGATTGTTTTCTTTAAAGCAAAGTTAAAATTGATTTCATTTGAATTTAAATTTATACTTTTGTATTCTATATGAAACAAGTATTCCATAAAATAATGTCCTTGTTAATGGCTTTTGTAGTATTATTTTCTACAATGTCATTTACTCTGGATATGCATTATTGTGGAGACACTTTAGTAGAAACGGCATTGTTTCATAAAGCCAAAGGCTGTGGTATGGATATGCAAAAGCCTTCAACCGAAGGATGTTCTATAACCAAGAAAAACTGTTGTAATGATGAGCAATTAGTTATTAGCGGACAAGATGAGCTACAATTGCAAATAGACAAAATTTCATTCGAGCAGCAAGTTTTTATCGCTTCCTTTGTTTACACATATAGTAGCCTTTTTGAAGGCTTAGATAAAAACGTTAGTTTTTATGAAGCATACAAACCACCACTCGTCGTTAAACAACTCTACAAGATTGACGAAACGTATTTAATCTGATTTTTAAATAATAGACTTTTCTATCCAGTGGATTATTTCCATTAGGATATTTCCTCGTATTCGGTGTTTTCTTAACATCAATGTCTAATTATTTAATTATCAGAATCAATGCTAAATAAAAGCATCAAATTTTTAATAGAAAACAAACTTGTTGCAGTACTATTACTAGCCCTTTTTATAGGGTGGGGAACAGTCAATGCACCTTTTAATTGGGAGACAGGCTTTTTACCAAGTAACCCAGTCGCTGTAGATGCTATACCCGATATTGGCGAAAATCAGCAAATAGTATTTACCAAGTGGGATGGTCGTTCACCACAAGACATAGAAGACCAAATTACCTACCCATTAACCACATCACTTTTGGGTATTCCGGGAGTAAAAACTATTCGAAGTTCCTCTATGTTCGGCTTTTCAAGCATCTATATTATTTTTAAAGAAGATGTAGAATTCTATTGGAGTAGAAGCCGTATTTTAGAAAAACTCAATTCTTTACCCAGCAGTTTATTACCCGAAGGCGTTAACCCTGCACTGGGGCCAGATGCTACAGGCTTAGGGCAAATATTTTGGTACACACTAGAAGGTCGTGACGAAAAAGGCAAGGTTACAGGTGGCTGGGATTTACACGAACTGCGAAGCATTCAAGATTATTACGTTAAATACGCATTATCCTCAGCAAGTGGTGTGTCGGAAGTCGCTTCAATTGGAGGATATGTTCAGGAGTATCAAGTCGATGTAAATCCAGAATTAATGCGTCAATATAATATTGGATTGCACCATGTTGTAAAAGCAGTAAAAGAAAGCAATAAAGATATAGGTGCGCAAACATTAGAAATTAACCAAGCCGAATATTTAGTGCGTGGATTGGGGTATGTAAAATCTATTGCAGATCTTGAAAATGCAGTCGTTACTTCCAAAGATTTTGCAGCAATAAAAATAAAAGACATTGGTAAAGTGTCTTTGGGGCCAGCAACCAGAAGAGGTGTTTTAGACAAAGAAGGCGCAGAAGTAGTTGGTGGAGTTGTAGTGGCTCGTTATGGTGCAAACCCAATGGAAGTAATTAACAATGTTAAAGCTAAAATTAACGAATTAAGTGCAGGGTTACCCTCAAAAGTATTGGCGAACGGAAGCACCTCGCAAGTAACTATAGTTCCTTTTTACGATAGAACCGAACTCATTCAAGAAACATTAGGCACACTTAATGAAGCCTTGACTTTAGAAATACTAATTACCATTTTGGTTATTATCATTATGGTCTTTAACCTTCGCGCTTCAATATTAATTTCTGGACTATTACCTGTTGCTGTTTTAATGGTATTTATCGCTATGAAACTCTTTGGAGTCGATGCTAATATTGTTGCATTATCAGGTATTGCTATTGCTATTGGTACTATGGTAGATGTCGGTGTTATACTATCAGAAAACATCATTAGGCATTTAGATGAAGATGATGGAACACTATCCATTAATACAATAGTTTACAACGCTACAGCCGAAGTATCTGGTGCCATAGTTACTGCCGTTATGACAACAATTATCAGTTTCATTCCTGTATTTACAATGATTGGTGCAGAAGGTAAATTGTTTAGGCCATTAGCCTATACAAAAACCTTTGCATTAACAGCATCAATAATCGTAGCATTATTTTTAATTCCGCCATTTGCTGCCTATCTATTCAGAAAGAAAAGTATTAAATCACAGTTTAAGTATGTTTTAAATAGTGTTTTAATAGTATTAGGGATTGTTGCTATAGCTTACAGTTACTGGTTAGGATTAATATTAATAGCCTTTGGGGTTACGGCACTTTTTAATCTTCAAAAAAGAATAACACAGAAACAAACAAACCTTATTAATATTATTATTTCAGCATCAGCTATAGTTGTCCTTTTAGCTGAATATTGGAGACCATTAGGTGTAGATAAAAGCATCTTTTGGAACCTCATTTTTGTAGGAATTGTTTGCTTTGGTTTGCTAGGAATTTTCTCATTATTCATCAAATTCTACACACGTATTTTAAGATGGTGTTTAAATAACAAGTTATTATTCCTATCCATACCAACAACCATAGTTATAGTTGGGTTTTTCATTATGAAAAATACAGGCAAGGAATTTATGCCATCGTTAAACGAAGGCTCATTTTTATTAATGCCAACTTCTATGCCGCATGCTGGAGTAGAAGAAAATAAACGTGTACTACAACAGTTAGATATGGCGGTTGCTAGTATCCCAGAAATTAAAACCGTAGTTGGTAAAGCTGGGCGTACAGAGTCGGCATTAGACCCCGCACCATTATCAATGTATGAAAACATCATTCAGTACAAGCCAGAATATATGCTGAATAAAAAAGGAGAACGCCAACGTTACAAAGTAAATGATGAAGGATTATTTGAGTTGAAAGATGGAAGTACTGTTGCAAACCCTAATACTACTGAAAATACTGTATTAACAACAATAGAAAAATCTCAATTAATAGAAGATAACAACGGAGAATTCTATCGTAATTGGCGACCCAAAATACAATCTCCAGACGATATCTGGAAAGAAATCGTGAAAGTAACAAAACTACCTGGCGTTACTTCTGCACCCAAGCTACAACCTATAGAAACCCGATTGGTAATGCTTCAAACAGGAATGCGTGCACCAATGGGAATTAAAGTAAAAGGACAAGACTTAAAACAAATTGAAGCCTTTGGAGTGCAATTAGAAACTATCATCAAGCAAGCAGAAGGTGTTAAAAAAGAAGCTGTTTTTGCAGACCGAATTGTTGGTAAACCCTATCTGTTAATTGATATAGATAGAGAGAAAATAGCACGCTATGGTATATCTATTGATGATGTGCAAAGCGTTTTAAAAGTTGCTGTTGGTGGAATGGTGTTAACTCAAACCGTTGAAGGACGAGAACGTTACGGCGTTCGTGTACGTTACCCAAGAGAATTAAGAGCAAACCCAACCGATTTAAAACAGATTTATGTACCCGTAGAAAAAGGAAGCCCTGTGCCTTTAAGTGAATTGGCAACCATTCGTTACGAGCAAGGCCCGCAAGTTATTAAAAGTGAAGACACTTTTTTAGTAGGCTATGTATTGTTTGATAAATTAGATGGCTTTGCAGAAGTTAACGTCGTTGAAAATGCACAGAAACTCATTCAAAATAAAATAGATTCTGGCGAATTGACTGTACCAAAAGGTATTAACTACCAATTTACAGGAACGTACGAAAATCAACTGAGGGCAGAAAAAACCTTATCTGTTGTCGTACCTTTAGCATTGGCTATTATCTTTTTAATCCTGTATTTTCAATTTCGTTCGGTGGGCACATCTTTAATGGTGTTTACAGGTATAGCTGTGGCATTTTCAGGAGGTTTTATCATGATTTGGTTGTATGGTCAAGACTGGTTTTTAAACATTAATTTCTTTGGCGAAAACCTTCGAGACTTGTTCCAAATGCACCCTATTAACTTAAGTGTAGCCGTTTGGGTTGGTTTCATTGCTCTTTTTGGTATTGCAACGGATGATGGTGTTGTAATGGCAACCTATTTAACACAAACGTTTAACAAAAACACACCACAAAACATAAAAGAAGTGAAAGCATCGGTTGTTGAAGCAGGAGAAAAACGAATTAGACCCTGCCTAATGACAACAGCAACTACCATATTGGCATTACTGCCAGTGTTGACATCTACAGGTCGAGGAAGCGATATTATGATACCTATGGCCATACCAAGTTTTGGCGGAATGCTTATCGCTTTAATTACCCTATTTGTAGTCCCTGTTTTATATAGCTGGAAAGCAGAAATTCAACTTAAAAAAAGAACAAAATGAAATATTTAAAATTGAATATAAAATTAGTCTTGACTCTAGGCCTTTGTTTCTTTTTTCTTAAAGGAAATGCACAACAATTGCAAACCCTAATTGATGAAGCATTAATGAACAATCCTGAAATTCAAAAATTTGAACTACAATATAAAAGAGTTTCAGAAAAAGTAGAAGAAGTTAACACACTTCCAAATACCGAATTTGGTGTCGGGTATTTTATAAGCGAACCAGAAACGAGAACGGGAGCACAACGTTTTAAAGTATCTGCCAAACAAATGTTACCATGGTTTGGTACAATAACATCACGTAAAAATTATGTGAGCTCGTTAGCAGATGCAAAATATGAAGACATTGTTATTGCCAAACGAAAATTAATGGCTTCGGTATCTCAATCCTATTATAAACTATATGCTAACAAAGCAAAACAAAAAGTATTAGGAGAAAACATCGAGCTGTTAAAAACGTATGAAACTATGGCGTTAACCTCTGTAGAAGTCGGTAAAGCATCAGCAGTAGATGTATTACGATTGCAAATGCGTCAAAATGAAATACAGCAACTAAAAGACGTTTTAAAGCAACAGTATTTAGCAGAACAAACTCATCTTAATAATTTTTTAAACAGGGAAAATGATATTGCAGTTACTGTAGTAGATCGTTTAATGATACCTTCAGAAGACTTTGAAATCGCTACTGAAAATTTAGCATTACATCCAGAGTTGTTGAAATTTGATAAACTCTACCAATCCATAGAACAATCAGAACTGTTAAACCAAAAAGAGAGTAGCCCAATGATTGGTTTTGGATTAGATTACATCAATGTTTCCGAAAGACCTAATATGAAGTTTTTAGATAACGGAAAAGATATTGTAATGCCAATGGTTTCGGTATCCATACCAATTTTTAACAAAAAATATAAATCCATTACCAAGCAAAATAAGTTGAAACAACAAGAAATTCATTACCAAAAACAAGAACGTATAAATACTCTAGAGACACTATTAGATAAAGCTATTAATGAACGCATTGCTGCAAGAATATGCCATGCAACACAAACCAGAAACTTAAAGCAAGCCAAAGATGCAGAGCAAATTTTAGTTAAAAGTTATGAAACAGGAACTATTAATTTTAACGATGTATTGGATATTCAAGAACTGCAATTGAAGTTTCAAATAAACCAAATTAAATCGGTAAAGACCTATTATATAGAAACCACGATAATTAATTATTTAACCCAACAATAATGAAACACACCTATCATATACACGGAATGACTTGCAATGGTTGCCGTAGTCACGTAGAAGAAACGCTCTCTAAAGTAGAAGGTGTTACAAAAGCTATAGTTAGTTTAGAAAAGGCAGAAGCTACTATTGAAATGGAATCGCATATACCCATAAAAACATTTCAGAAAGCGTTAAAAAATGATGGAGATAGATACAGTATCCATAAACAAGGAGAGCATCATCAACATTCTGAAGATAAAAAGAAAAAACAACCTAAAGGAATAGGAACAGGTACATTTTATTGCCCTATGCACTGCGAAGGCGATAAAACCTATAACAAACCTGGCGATTGCCCAGTTTGTGGAATGGATTTGGTAGAAGAGCAAAACTTATCGGTAATCTCAAAGGCGCAATGGACATGCCCAATGCATCCAGAAATTGTTAAAGACGAAGCAGGGGCGTGCCCTATTTGTGGGATGGATTTAGTGCCCCTGCAACCCGACCTTTCAGCAGAAGAAAAGACCTATAAAAAATTAGTAAAAAAGTTTTGGATAGCTTCAGTATTCACCTTACCAATCTTTTTAATAGCAATGAGCGAAATGCTCAATAATAACCCGTTATACAATATAATGGAGCAGAAATACTGGAATTGGGTACAGTTTGTACTATCCATTCCTGTGGTTTTTTATGCCACTTGGATGTTCTTTGAACGGGCTTATAAAAGTATTAAAACATGGAACCTTAATATGTTTACACTTATTGGTGTTGGAGCAGGAGTAGCGTGGCTATTTAGTGTTTTTGGAATGGTATTTCCAGAGATATTTCCAAATCAATTTAAAACCCAATCGGGAGCCGTACATGTCTATTTTGAAGCAGCAACAGTAATATTAACATTAGTGCTTTTAGGGCAATTATTAGAAGCTCGTGCCCATAGTAAAACAAATTCTGCAGTAAAAGAATTATTAAAATTAGCACCAAATAAAGCACAGAAAATTGTAGATGGTAAAGAGATTGAAGTTAGTATAGACGAGATAAAACTTAACGATATCCTTAAAGTAAAACCAGGCGATAAAATTCCTGTAGATGGTGTAATAACCGAAGGTAATACAAGCATCGACGAATCCATGATTACTGGAGAGCCAATTCCAGTAAATAAAACTAAAGATGATAAAGTAAGTAGCGGAACCATCAACGGAAATCAATCCTTTTTAATGAAAGCAGAGAAAGTAGGAAGCGACACCTTACTGTCTCAAATTATTCACATGGTCAATGATGCTAGTAGAAGCCGTGCACCTATTCAGAAATTAGCAGATAAAGTTTCGGGATATTTTGTACCAGTGGTAGTTATCATATCTGTAGCCACCTTTATTGTATGGTCTATTTGGGGACCAGAACCCGCTTACGTGTATGCGCTGGTCAATGCCATTGCCGTTTTAATCATTGCATGCCCGTGTGCATTAGGGTTGGCAACACCAATGTCTGTAATGGTTGGCGTGGGTAAAGGTGCGCAAAACGGAGTATTAATTAAAAATGCCGAAGCCCTTGAAAAAATGGATAAGATAAACACACTTATTGTAGATAAAACAGGGACTATAACCGAAGGTAAACCAACTGTAGAAACCGTAGGAACTTTTAATGATGGTTTTAGTAAAGAGAAAGTGTTGCAGTACATCGTTTCATTAAATAGTAATAGCGAGCATCCTCTGGCAGAAGCTACTGTTAAATATGGAAAAGCACAGAATGTAGAAGTTTTACAGTCTAAAGATTTTAGTGCAGTTACTGGAAAAGGTGTTGAAGCTACAATAGATGGTAAGAAAATAGGATTAGGAAACCCTAAAATGATGGAATATGTTAAAGCAGACATAACATCTAAAATGAAGGAAGAAGCTAGAACCTACCAAAAGCAAGGTAAAACGGTGTCTTATTTAGCAATAGATACTAGTGTTATTGGTTATGTGGTTATTGGCGATAAAATAAAAGAAACTAGTGCCAAAGCTATTAAAGCACTTCAAGATAAAGGTATAAGTGTTATCATGCTTACAGGCGATAATCACGATACAGCACAAGCAGTAGCTTCCGAACTAAATCTGGCAGATTTTAAAGCGAGTATGCTACCTGAAGATAAACTACAAGTTGTAGAAAAGCTACAAGAAAACGGAAAAGTGGTTGCTATGGCTGGCGATGGTATTAACGATGCGCCAGCATTGGCTAAAAGCGATGTCGGCATTGCTATGGGAACAGGAACAGATGTCGCTATTGAAAGTGCCATGATAACCTTGGTAAAAGGCGATTTACATGGTATTGTAAAAGCAAGAAACTTAAGTGATGCCGTAATGAAGAATATTAAACAGAACTTATTTTTTGCGCTCATTTACAACACCTTAGGAGTGCCCATTGCAGCAGGTGTATTATTCCCATTCTTTGGAGTTTTATTATCACCTATGATAGCGGCATTAGCTATGAGTTTTAGTTCTGTTT
>NZ_JBSHNS010000536.1:0-3297 GCF_053601635.1 Pontimicrobium sp. MEBiC01747 | reverse complement strand
CATTTAAACATAATCCTGATGATGCTAATAAAGGCGTACTTCCTCCATTCACATCTGTTAATTGTGACTCGTTTAATTCTACAATGCTACTTCTTTTAAAGTCTAATCCGTTTAATTTTTGTGTTTTCATAATTTGTGTTTTAATAGTTTATTGTTGCTATTTACGGCAGGCAACTTTTTACCGCTTTAGGTTTGTTCTATTTATTAACATATATATAATCGATATAGTCGACGGCCATAATAAACAGGACTTACTAAATGATTTTGTTAGTTTATTTTTCATTTCCTCCTTCTGCAGCATCTGTAGCAATAATTATAACTGATACTGCTACAACAGATGCTGCCACAACGCAAGGTACGGTTGTTAAAATAGTAGTACTTGCTGTACCACCATTTACACCTAACATTTCTTCAGAGTTTAACTCGACTAAATCGTTTTTTTTAAACTCTAGCTTGCCTTTTTGTATTTTCATAACTTTCACTGTTAGAATTGCACTATAATGGTATCTGTTGGAGGTGGATTATCTACTATAGATATTTTAATGGTTACTGTTACTCCTGATGAATCTCCCCATTGGCATCCTCCATTTATAGATTGTGTTTCTAAATCTGAAAGCTCTGTAACAGAATGCTTGTTAAATACTAATTTGTTGTTTTGTGTTTTCATAATTGTTGTTGTTTTAATAATTTATTGGTGTCTTGTAACACAACTATCTTCGCCTCCTCCACAAGTTAATTGCTTGGTAAGTTCTGCTATAGTTACTGTAATTGATGGTTGAATAATGGATGTACCTCCATTTACACTTAGTAATTCTTGGTTTTGTAACTCTGTTACGGTGTGCTTCCCAAAAACTAATTTGTTGTTTTGTGTTTTCATAATTTGTGTTTATTGAGTTATTAATTAAAATATTATTGCTCGTTTATAACCGCTGTAATACTTATTTCTACTGTAGGGTTACCGCCATTGCTGCTACTAATACAGAATGAGCATGAAATTCCTCCTCCTGGAGTTAATGTTCCTCCTTTAATTTCACCAATTTGTGTTTCATGCAATTCGATAATTGACAGTTTTGTAAAATCTAGTGTCTTTTTAAGCTGTGTTTTCATAATTATGTGTTTAAATGTTTATTACATTTTTAACTATATAGCTTGTAAAGAGCTGACTACTAGTCTAAAAAAAAGATGTTCGTCAACCCTTCAACTCAAGCATCATTTAGCTCAAGGCTATATTATAAAACCCAGTATTTCTATAAATTATGAAGTATTCCTTAATACCATTTTTACCAAAGTAGATTGACATGGTAAAAAATTATATATTTGCAGAGTACTACATGTTGACCGACATGAAATACATGAAAATTTTATTTTCAAAAAAACGAACAGGGCTTTCCAGAGCTCTGTTTTTTTAATTACTTATATAATGTGTAATTAGATTTAGTTTCTCTTACTGATTCAAAGTAATTATAAAAAAAGATTCCTTACAAAGTATATAAGCAGTGATTTATAAAAAACACAACACTACAAGACACAAAACACACTATAAATCAACAACTTATAATTAAACTTGTATTTTTATATCTCTTGTATTTTTTTAACATATACAGCGGGAGTAATGCCTGTTGCTGCTTTAAAATATCTTGTAAAAGCATCAACACTTTTATATCCCATTTCATGGGCAATACCTTTTACTGAGTAAGATCGAAGTTGTTTGTTGTTTTTTATTTCTAGAATAGCATGGTTAATTCTTAACTCATTTATATAACTACTAAATGATTTTCCTAGGTGAGTATTAATTATCTTAGATAAATAAGAGGTATTTGTTTTAAGGCGTTTTGCCATATTATGTAGCGTACAGTCTTGTTTAAGAAAGTACATTTTATCTTCTAAGTTTTGAAGTTTAATTAATATTTCTTCTACTTTTTTATCGTCAATAACATTTGTTACAACTTTATCTTCATTGGATTCTATTACCACCTCTTCTAAAAGTTCTTCTTTATTGTTTTCTGATGCTTCTGGCGCTACTGTAATAACCTCACTTTCCTCTTCTTCTTTGTTTTCATTTTCATGAGCCTTAGACTGATTTTCTTCTTTTTTACGCTCTTCGTAAGCTTTAATTTTTAGCATTAGCTCATCAAAACGTTTTTGATTCATTCTCGATCTGTTTTTAAAGAATAGTATTATTGAAATAACTAACATTAACAGTATCGCACTAATCCCTATCCAAATCCATTTTGTTTTTTGGTGTTGTTCTTTCTTTTGTATTTCCTCTTGTAGTTCAATTCCATGAGTACTCTCTAGGTCTGAAGCCTGTTCTTTTAAATCCATATCATGGATACTTTCTATAGCTTCTATGCGCTTTTTTGTTGCTTTTTCTTTTTCTTGAATATGCTTAACAAAATAAACGTTAGATTGTTTAGAATTATTTAATTGAGAATAGGTTTCTGCTAGAAGTTTATAGTATTTAGATAGCTCAATAGATTTACTGCTTTTTTCATTACTTAATATCTTATTCAAAAATATTAAAGCACTTTCATATTTTCCTGTTTTAAATGCTATCTCGGCTAACCTGTAATTAGAATTATTTATAAAAGAATTATTTTTTAATGACAATGCATTTTTTAAAGACAAACTAGCATTTGTATTAGCTTGTTTATATGCTTTTAGGTCTAAGTTTATTCTAGATTTTAACTCATACATAAAATAAAGAAACTCTCTATTATCTCTTTTTAAGGCAGATTCAATACCTTCATTAATTAAACTAATTGCAGATTTATAATCTTTTTCATGATAGTACGCTTCAATGAGTTTCTTTCTAGTATATCTTAAAGCATAATACTCTTCTTTTTTTTGGTCTTCATATTCCGCTTTAAGAACAGATAATGTTTCTTCCGATTGCCCTAAATCTTTTTTTAATGATTTAACTGCTAGTTTAACTTTATCTATTGCTAATGGTATATCTTCTTTTCTAGCAATGTCAAAAATTTGATTATATAGTAAAAGAGCTTCTTTAAATTTATATTCTTCCTTATAAATTTTTGCAATACTATATTTATATTGAATAATATCTTGTGGTTCGTTTAATAAACTTAAACTTTTATAATAGTAAAATAGAGTACTATCCTTATGGTCCATTACCTCATGTGCAACAGCCAATGTAGAATAACCTAAAACTAAGTCATCGGTATTATTTTTAAGCTTATTTAGTTCAATAAATTTGTGTAAAAATTTAGTAGATTGGTCTGGTTTTTTATATAAATAATACCGAATAGAGTCTTTGAGAGATGTATTATCTGGAGC
>NZ_JBSHNS010000535.1:0-22520 GCF_053601635.1 Pontimicrobium sp. MEBiC01747 | reverse complement strand
ATTATAGATCGCTGCAACTTCTTTAACTCGTTTAATGGTTTCCTCGCTAATTTCGCAACTATCGTTTAAAGCTTTAGATACAGTAGATATAGAAACATTTAACTTCTTCGCTAATTCTTTTAAGGTTATCATTTATTTTTCTTTTTTAATGCATTAAAGCAACTTATATGTACTAAAATAAGCTTTTGTTTTATACTTCACTTTATTGCATAAAAAAAAGCTTCCAAAATTAGGAAGCTTTTTTCTATATAGATTTTAAATTTCTATTTATCTGAAGTATTAAGTTTTTTACTCATTTCCATAGAAATTGCGGAGCGGTCAAACTTAATTTTACCAGCCATTGTTTCTATAACGCAACTGTTGTCTTTATCATTTAAGTCTGTTATTTTACCATGCATTCCGCTTTTAGTAATAACTATATCTCCGCGCTTCAAGTCTGAAGCAAATTGTTTCTCTTGTTTAGCACGCTTTCTTTGCGGTACTATCATCAAGAAATATATAACACCAAACATTGCAATGAATGGTAAAAAATCTACGATTCCTCCCATTATTACTTAATTACTGGTGATGCTGTAGGTGTTGCTTTTTTAGGTGCGTTAGGATCTGGCTTAACAAAAGCAGAAATTCTTACAGTTTCTCTTCCTTTTTCTGTATTTGCCGTTACCGTTACTGTTTTAGAAACTTTGTTAGCTCCTTTTCCATTAAATTTAACAGTAAAACTTCCTGATGCTCCTGGTGCTAAAGGCTCTTTAGACCAATCTTTAGGAATAGTACATCCACAAGAACTTTTAATGTCTGTAATTACTAAAGGAGATTTTCCTGTATTTGTATAATTAAATACTGTTTCTACGTTAGTTCCTGAAATTATTTCACCAAAATCGTGATCTACTTTATCAAATTGTATTACTGGAAAATTAGATGCATTTGCATCTCTATCTGCTGCTGCTGCTACTTTGCTATCATCTATTGCCGCTGCTGCATCTTTTTTACATGATGTAAATGCCACCATACATATTGCACTTAATACTAGTACTACTTTTTTCATAATTTTTTATTTAATTTTTAATATATGTTAAACTTAGGGATGTAAAAATAACAATAATTTTTATTTACATCAAACCCCTTCCTACTTTATTTAATTTACCAGACGCCTGATAGTCTTTTACAAGCTTATCTAAAATACCATTTATAAAAATGCTACTTTTTGGTGTAGAGTACTCTTTAGAAATTTCTAAATACTCATTTATGGTGACCTTAGTAGGTATAGATGGAAAGTTTTTTAATTCGCTAACTCCCATTTTTAATAATACTTTATCTAATGAAGCTATACGGTCTGCATCCCAATTGGTCGTTTTACCTTCTATTTCTTTAGCCAATGCAGATTGGTTAAGTAAGGTTTTTCTAAACAAATCTATAGCAAACTGTTTATCATCTAAATCTTTATACAGTTTTGGTATAAAATGAAATTGATCCGATTTAGGTTTTACTTTACGTAATAGTTTTAATATGGTAGTATTTACTGTAGGCAAATCGTCTAACCAAGTTAAATTTTTATCTTCTAAATAATCATATAACTTCTCGTTAGGGGCTATGATTTCTTTAAAAACATCTATTAAAAACTCTTTATCTTCTTTAAAATTAGAAGTTCTCGTTTCTAGATATGTTTTATACAAATCACTTTTTAATATTGCTTTAAAAATAAGTTCTACGTATTCATTATCTAGCTCCCAATTTTTAATATTGTGTGCATCAAATTTAGCTTGCAGTTGCTCATTAGTTTTAAGCATCTGTAATACTTCATTATTTATAAACTTACGATTGGGATTTTTTTCTTCTTTTGTTGCTAAGTGTTTATTTTGTGTTTTTGTTAAATGATTTTCTGCACGCTTCTGCACCTCTATCATTAAAGAGATTAATAATAGGTACAAATTGTACATATTATCTATACTGTAGAGTAAGAATTTTTGGTCTTTTACAAAATCATCGCTTTCTGTACCTTTAAATGCATACAGCACTTGCATTACTTTTACTCTAATGTGTCTTCTACTTAACATGTTTACAAAGAACTTTTACTTTTAATATATATAGTCATTAAAAAGGGCAAAAGTTAATATTAACTTTTGCCCTGCAAAAATAGTCTTTTTTATGAATTACCTAAGCATTCATATTCTCTTTTTTTCTTGCATCAATTCTTCCTTGTGCAATATTTAATGCCGCTTGGTGTGTTGTAACACCATTACTCTCTGCATTAGATAAAATTTCTAATGTTGTATTATATATATTTTCGGTTTTACGCATAATTTCGGTTTTTCCGTAATTTTCTAATTCTGCATATACATTAATTATTCCTCCTGCATTAATTAAAAAATCTGGTGCGTAAACAATTCCTTTATCTTTAAGCATTTGTCCATGCTTATTTTCGTCTGCCAATTGGTTATTTGCAGCTCCTGCTATTACTTTAGCTTTTATGTTATTTATTGTTGCATCATTTATTGTTGCACCTAAAGCACATGGGGCATAAATATCTACTGCTTCACTGTATACATCGTTTCCTCTATATATTGTTGCTCCATATTTAGAACTTACTTCGCTTAAACGTGCTTCATTAATATCCGAAATAATTACTTTAGCGCCTTCATTAGTTAAATGTTCTACTAAAGATTCGCCAACATGACCAATACCTTGTACTATTACAGATTTATCTTCTAAAATATCTGTTCCAAATTTATATTTTGCAGCAGCTTTCATTCCCATAAAAACACCGTAAGCTGTAATTGGAGATGGGTTTCCTGCGCCACCTTTATCTTCAGAAATACCAGTAACATAAGGGGTTACTTCTCTTACTAAATCCATATCACTTGTTTCCATCCCTACATCTTCTGCAGTAATATACTTTCCGCTTAAAGAGTGAACAAACTCTCCAAAACGTTTCATTAACTCAGGTGTTTTTTGAGTTTTAGCATCACCTATGATAACTGCTTTTCCTCCTCCTAAATTTAATCCCGTAATTGCAGACTTAAAGCTCATTCCACGAGACAAACGTAAAACATCATTTAATGCTTCCCATTCGTTATTATATTGCCACATTCTAGTTCCTCCTAATGCAGGACCTAATACAGTATTATGAATACCAATTATTGCTTTTAATCCTGTATCTTTGTCATTGCAAAAAACAATTTGTTCATGGCCATCAAAGGATAATTGCCCAAAAACAGGATCTACTTTATGTAATTCGTTTGTGTTAATAACTTCTGAAATCATTTAAGTTTTAATTAAGTTAATTTAAGCTGCTAATTACTAATTATGTAAAAACAACGGGCAAAAATAATCTAATATTGGTGTTAATGCAAAAATATGCATGTTAAATTACGAAAATGTCAAACAATTAATTTAGTTAAACCTGTAAATGAAAGAATTACAGCATTTAAGAAAATACTTTTATAAATATCGAATACAATTAATCGCTGGGATTATTATTACTATAATATCTAACTTATTTAGAGTTTTTGTGCCTAAGTTAGTAGGCTCTATTATAGACATAGTAAACGCACAAGTTCAAAACCCAGATAGGGATATTTCTATATATAAAAGCGAATTACTAAAGTATATACTTATTATTATTGGTGCAGCAGTAATTACTGGAATACTTACTTTTTTTATGAGGCAGGCTATTATAAATGTCTCTCGTTATATAGAGTTCGATCTTAAAAATGAAATTTATAATCAATACCAAAAACTGTCTTTAAATTTCTATAAAAAAAATAGAACTGGTGATTTAATGAACCGTATAAGCGAAGATGTAGGTAAAGTTAGAATGTATGCAGGACCAGCTATAATGTACAGTATAAACACGATAACGCTATTTGTTGTTGCACTTACATTTATGTATAGACAAGCACCATCGCTTACATTATATACTATTATACCATTACCTATTTTATCTATATTAATTTATAAAATTAGCAAACAGATACACAAACGCAGTACTATTGTACAAGAGTACCTGTCTAAACTGTCTACATTTACACAAGAAAGTTTTAGTGGTATTTCTGTTATAAAAGCTTATGGTATCGAGCCACAAACCGCCACTAAATTTAACTCATTATCTATAACTAGTAAAGACAAACAACTTAGTTTAGTTAGGGTACAAGCTTTCTTTTTCCCTATTATGATATTACTTATTGGTATTAGTAACCTACTTGTTATTTATATTGGAGGGAAACAATATATAAATGGTCTAATCTCTTTAGGAACAATTATAGAATTTATTATTTATGTAAATATGCTAACATGGCCAGTTGCTACTGTTGGTTGGGTAACGTCTATTATACAACAGGCAGAAGCTTCACAAAAAAGAATTAATGAGTTTTTAAAATTAGAGCCAGAAATTACTAATACTGTTAAAGCCCCTTCTATTATTAAAGGTACTATTGAGTTTAAAGATGTGTACTTTACTTACGATGATACTAATATAAAAGCTCTAAAAGGGGTTAGTTTTAAAGTAAACCCTGGCGAGACATTAGCTATAATAGGTAAAACAGGTTCTGGAAAATCTACAATATTAGATTTAATAGGTCGCCTATATGATGTAGACAATGGAACTATTTTAATAGATGACACAGCCATAGACCAAATTAATTTAAATAGCTTGCGTGAAGCCACAGGGTATGTTCCTCAAGATGCTTTTTTATTTAGCGATACAATAAACAATAATATTAAGTTTGGTAAAGAAGACGCCACAGACGAAGAAGTTATAGCTGCTGCTAAAAATGCACAAGTACACAAAAACATTAAAAAATTTAATAAACAGTACGAAACCATACTAGGAGAACGTGGTATTACACTTTCTGGAGGGCAAAAGCAACGTGTCTCTATTGCCAGAGCTATTATAAAAGCACCGCAAATACTATTATTTGATGATTGCCTTTCTGCAGTAGACACAGAAACAGAAGAGAAAATATTAAATAACCTTAATAACTTAACAGAAGAAAAAACAACAGTTATTGTTAGCCATAGAATCTCTTCTGCCAAAAATGCAGACCATATTATCGTATTAGATGATGGTAAAATTGTACAGAAAGGAACTCACGAAACCTTGATAAACATAGATGGTTACTACAAAGAATTATATTTAAAACAATTAAGCGCAAAAGAAATGCTCTAATTTGTTGTATGGTTTCTTTTTTTTTTAGATTTTTGAGTCTATTAAAAACATAACTATATAAAATCAAAAAAACGATGCACAATAACGAGATGATGGAGAAAGAGGAAATTTATTCTAAAGTTTTAAGAGCTGGAAGACGTACGTATTTCTTTGATGTAAGATCTACAAAAGCTGGAGATTATTATTTAACGATTACTGAGAGTAAAAAGTTTACTAATGATGATGGATCGTTTCATTATAAAAAACACAAAATCTATTTATATAAAGAAGATTTTAAGGAATTTAATAGTATTCTTCAAGAAATGACAGATTATGTTATTTCGGAAAAAGGAGATGAAGTTATTAGCGATCGTCACCAAAAAGATTTTAAGAAAGAATACGATACTCCTGCATTAAATAGTACAGAAACACCCGCTTCTGAAACTGCAGAAAGCCGTTTTACAGATATAGATTTCGACGATATATAGATATAACTATTCAAGATAAAAAAACCGTTACTAAAATTAGTAACGGTTTTTTTTGTATATTAAACTCAAGTACAGACTGGTTCCCCTTTGTTTTATTACTGATTATTATGAATAAACTAGACAATTAACCATACTATACTATGCGCTATATAACTACCCTACTAATAACTATTGCTACACTAGTATGTAACGACTTATTTTCACAAACTAACGAAGCATACACAACAGAAAAATTAGAACTCCTAAAAACACAGATTAAAGACTCTATTTATAAATATAAGTACTCTAATGCAATAAAAAACTCGCATAAACTTATTAAAGAAGCTCAAAAAAGTAATAATGATTTTTATGAATTTCGAGGGCTCATAGAGCTAGGTTTTATACATCATTTATTAGATGACCCTAACAAAGCTAAACTATACACACAGCAAGCTTTAGACAAGGCCATTGCAACAAAATCAGATAGTTTAATTGCTTGGGCTTATAATGATATCGCTAATATACAAACTGTAACTAAAGACAATTATACCAAATTAATTGATTATTACAGTAAAGCTATTGCTATATATAACAAAAAGCAAAATTTTACACCACCTATTGCTGAGCATATGAATATTGGTGAAGCTTACCTAATTGTAAATCAACCTAAAAAAGCATATCCGTATTTACTAAAAGCCAAAGAGTTAATTGAAACAAAACCAGCTCACGAATTGTTCTCGCTAAACTTAAATATATTATTTGGTCGTTACTATAATGCTATTAAAGATTATAATAAAACTATTACCGTTTTAGAAAAAGCTATTACCCTAGCAAATAATAAGTATCTAGATCAATACTCTCAAATTTGTAATTATTTATCTATTGCATACGAACAAACACAAAACTTACAAAAAGCAAACTTTTATTTAAAAAAACAAAACGAAACAGATAAAGCTATATACAATATAGAAAAAGGCGTTTTATTGGCCGAAACCAATGCTAAATTTGAATTTGAAAAACATCAAGATAAAATTAAAGCTAACGCCAAAAAAATAAGTAAATCTGATAATTATATAAAAAAATCCAAATTATTAAATATTATCTCTGTTATACTTTCTGCCATTTTATTGATAGGTTTGGCTGCTATATTCGGGTTAGCAAAAAACCGTAAAAAGTATATTGATGCGTTATCTAAAAAAAATCAAGAGTTAATAGATGCCAAAGATAAAGCAGAACACCTCTCCAAGCTTAAAGCAAAATTTTTCTCTACTATTAGCCATGAAATAAGAACACCTTTATACGGTGTTATTGGTCTATCCTCCATATTACTAGAAGACAAAACACTTAGCAATACCCATAAAACAGATTTAAAATCGCTAAAATTCTCCGCAGATTACTTATTAGCCTTAATTAACGATGTATTAATGTTAAGTAAGATGGAAAATAACGGTATAAAACTTGAAAAAATACCTTATAAACTAGATTCGCTATTAAATAGTATAACTAATTCTTTTGCGTTTATTCTAGAACAAAATAACAACAAACTCTATACAAATATAGACCCAATGTTACCCAATGCGCTTATTGGAGACTCTATTAGATTATCGCAAATTTTAATGAACCTTATTGGTAATGCTGTAAAATTTAACGAAAACGGAACTATATGGGTTACTATAGAATTGATTGAATTAACCCATGACGCTAAATATTTATCGAAATTTACAATAAAAGATGATGGTATAGGTATTCCAAAAGAAAAACAAAAAGCTATTTTCGACGAATTCTCTCAAGTACAAAATAAAAATTACAATTATCAAGGTACTGGTTTAGGTTTACCTATAGTTGTAAAATTATTAGCATTACATGGTAGTACAATAGAGCTTCAAAGTGAAGTTAATAAAGGATCGGCCTTTAGTTTTATACTGCCTTTAGAAGCTAATTTAACCGTAAAAAGAGTAACAGATAATAACAATACTAATGAGGAAGAAAACGACCTTTGCTTTAAAGGCTGTCACATACTTATTGTAGATGATAATAAGATAAATCAAAAAATTACAAGAAAAATTTTAGAAAAAAAACAATTTAAGTGTAGCATAGCGAATAACGGTGAAGAAGCAATTGAAGCAGCCAAATCAAATAATTATCAATTAATTTTAATGGATATTAACATGCCAGTAATGGACGGTTATGAAGCAACTAAATCCATACGACGTTTTGATACTAAAACACCTATTATTGCTTTAACCGCAGTAGAAGCAGAGGAAGTAAGAGAACAAATTGTAGCCGTAGGCATGAATGATATTATATTAAAGCCTTACGATAATTCTCAGTTTTTTACTACTATTTTAAAAAACATCAATTTAGTCACTAATTAACAGTACTTCCATTTTTAACAGGAGTCTCAGGGTTTAACAAAATAACATCTTTACCATCAACAGCACCAAGAATTAAACATTCGCTCATAAACTTAGCAATTTGTTTTTTAGGAAAATTAACAACTGCGACTATTTGTTTATTTAATAACATGTCTTTAGTATAAAGTGTTGTAATCTGTGCAGATGTTTTTTTTATACCTAAAGCTCCAAAATCTATAGTTAATTGATATGCTGGTTGTCTAGCCTCAGGAAAATCATTAACATTTATAATAGTCCCTACCCGTATATCTACAACTGTAAAATCTTCAAATTGTATACTCTTACTCATACTTTAAAGATAGTAATATTTATCTTTGTTAAAAAAGGTTAAAAATGAAGATTACTCTATTGCTTTCATTACTTATAATAACACATTTGGCTTTCTCTCAAGACAAGTTTGAAAAAGAATCTAGAATTACTATAGATGATGTCCCTAAAAATGCTAAAGCATTTGTTTTTAAATTAACACCATCTAAAAAGGTAAAATGGTATTTAGAAGAAGGTTTAACAGAACAATCTATTGAAGCTAAAACAAAATACAACTCTAAAAAGTATAGCATAGAATTTGATACTTTAGGACAGTTGCAAGATGTTGAAATAGTGCTCCATTACAAACAACTTTCAGACTCCTTAAAAGATGCTATTAACACCCATTTGAAATCTGTGTTTAGAAAATTTAAAATTAAAAAAATTCAAATTCAATATTCTGGCAAACCTGAAGCTATCTTAACGGCTTTAAAAGATGGTAATATTAAAAAACGTAATATTATAACCAAATACGAATTAATAGTAAAAGGAAAAACCGATGTCTCTAAAGACCTCTACGAATTTACGTATAACTCTGATGGTGTTTTTGAAAAAAGCTTGAAAATAATTCTTAAAAACACAGACCATTTAGAGTTTTAACAATGAAAAAATACTGCCTTATAATCCTCATTATACTAATAAGTATAAAAAACTACGGTCAGGTAAAATATCAAATAGGAAGCTTACCAAGTTTTAACATTAACACATCATTAAAAAACAATTGGAAATTAAATCTAAAAACAGAATTTAGACAATTGTTTAAAACAGGTGTTTTTAACGGTGAAAGCATTAATAAATACGAATACATACATACGGATCTTGCTTTAAATATTTCTAAAAAAGTAGGCTTAAACAACACAATAGGCGCAGGTTTCTTACTACGTATAACAGACGAGGAAGTCAAGCAAAGAGCTTTGCAACAATTCACGTTAGTATCAAATTACAGTACTTTTAAACTAGCTCATAGAATACGTACAGACCAAACATTTAGTAAAACGGAACCTACAGAAATACGAATACGTTATAGAATTACTTTTAATAAAGCCCTAGATGGTTTAACAGTAGATAGCAAAGAATTTTACTTGAAACTAAATCACGAATATGTAAATAGCTTTACAGGAAACCTCTACGATTTAGAATATAGAATTAATCCCAATTTAGGTTATGTTTTTTCCGATGACAATAAAATAGAGCTAGGTATTGAGTACAGAAACGACGGTTTTGTAAATAACGAAAATAGAAGTCGTTTTTTTGCAGTAATTAACTGGTATGTTAGTTTATAGAATTTCATAAAACCAATAGTCTTTTTTTAGTATATTGGTTGTTATTTAATGAATAAACTATTATGCTATTATGACAAATATAAAAGAACCCAAAATACAATTTAGAGACCGAATAAAACTACCTTTTACATTCGATGTCAATAAAATGTTAGCAGAATTTGAAGCCTTAAAATTAGGACACTTCGAATATTATAATGTTATTCAATTACGTGCTCCTGCACATTTAGTAGATACTTCGCTTCCCTTTCCTCCTCCCGCAGAAGATTATGCAGATGGCTCTTGGTGTGATTGGATGGACACTCCAGAATTAAAGCAATCGCCCTATTTAACAAGTGTTATAGATACCTTTAAGCAACATACAGATGTTACTTTAGTTAGGTTGCTTCGTTTAGCACCACAATCTGTTGTAAAAGAACATACAGACCCTACTTTAGGTTTAGAGATAGAAAAATCTGTAATACGACTTACTATACCAATCCTTAATAAAGAAAATATAGAGTTTTTTTTAAATGGCACACCAGTACTAATGCAACCAGGAGAATGTTGGTATTTAAAGTTAACAGACCCACATAGAGTTAATAATTACGGACAAACTGAACGTGTTAATTTAACGATAGATATGAGGCCTAATGATTGGATTCGTAAGATAATTGCAGATAGCCTATAAGGTGTTTAATATACTTTTTAGGCAAAACGCATTTATAGAGATAGCCCGGAAATCATTTAAAAGTTAAACTGTTAAAACAGCTTAATTTAAAAAAAATTAAAAAAATGTCCCCTTTTATAATAGCACAAACGTCTTAATAGTATAAATAACTTAAAACATAAAATTATGAAAGAATTTATGATGATTTTTATCGGTGCAGATTATGCAGATTTAGGGCTTTCTCCCGAAGAACTTCAAAACCGTATGGGAAAATGGTTTGCATGGAGTGAAAAAATGGAAAAAGCAGGAATTACCAAAGGCGGAAATGCATTACATTCTAATATGCGACGCATTGTAGGTAAAAACCGTACAGTAACAGACCTTACTTCTGCTGAAGTAAAAGAAATAGTGGGAGGTTATTATATTGTAACTGCAAAAGATTTTGATGAAGTACAAGAAATTGCTCAAGATTTCCCTGATTACGATTTAGGTGGTACAGTAGAAATTCGTGAAGTCATGGTTTTCGATCATTAATAGCCCTCAAACTTAGTAATGAAAACTAAACTTATAGACCATCTATTTCGCCATCACAGCGGAAAGATGGTCTCTGTTTTAACACGTATTTTTGGTTTAGCTCATCTTGAAATCATTGAAGATGCTGTGCAAGATACTTTTATTAAAGCAAGCATTTCGTGGAGGCAACAACAACCAGAATATCCAGAAGCTTGGTTAACCCAAGCTGCAAAAAACAGAGTTATAGACCTTTTTAGAAAACTACAAGTCGAAAAAAAACACATTCCAAATTTTAAGCAAGGTATAGAAGCGATAGCTATTAATGAGCTTTTTTTAGATACAGAGATTGAAGATGCTCAACTACGCATGATTTTTACAGCTTGCCACCCTAAATTAGATCCTAAAGACCGTATTGCATTTGCTTTAAAAACTGTATCTGGATTTAGTATAAAAGAAATAGGGACTGCTCTACTTACAAAGGAATACACTATAAAAAAACGTTTATCTAGAGCTAGAAAAGCCATACAGCAGAATAATTTAAAGTTTAAAATTCCACAAGGTAATGCATTACCAGAACGATTAGAAAGCGTTATGGAGGTGCTCTACCTTATTTTTAATGAAGGCTTCCATTCTAATAAAAAAGAAAAACTAATTCGTAAAGAGTTATGCGGTGAAGCTATGCGTTTATGCCAATTACTTTTAAAAAAGAGTTATACACGTACCCCAGAGGTTTATGCGCTCTTTGCCTTATTTTGCTTTCACTCTGCTAGACTAGATTCTAAAATAAATACAAATAACCAAATATTAGATTTAAAAACACAAGATCGTAGTTTGTGGCATTTCCCTTTAATAGAATTAGGCAATACTATGATGACAAAAGCTGTAGAGTATAATACCTTTTCATGCTACCATTACGAAGCTGCTATTGCTGCAGAACATATACGAGCAAATCATTTTAATGCAACAAATTGGAATAAAATATTATATTGGTACCAATGCCTCTACAATTTACAACCAATGCCTACGCATGTACTAACTATGGCAGTAATTTGTATTCAAAATAAAGACTACAAACAATCTAAACACTATTTAAATCAATTAAATGCAGAAGATTTTGCCCAACGTAGCTATTTATATTATGGTACATTATCTGAATATTATGAAGCTACTGGAGTCTTAGAAAAAGCTATTAAATATATAGACATGGCCTTACTAGCTGTAACCAATAGTTTAGAAAAAGAATACCTCCAGAAAAAGAGGTTAGTCTTTTTAAACACTAAAATGTAACCACAGTATAACGTGTACTAATTATATTTTATATAAAATATATAATTATCAAACTATTTTATTTCTATAAAAAAAGATGTAACTTGCTTATAAATAAGTGCACCTCTACACCCCCAACTTATTCAACATCCCTATTTTACTAATTTTATTAAAAATCACTACAATGAAAACACCAACTCATTTAGCAGTATTACTTTTCGTATTTTTAAGTTTTAACTGCCAATCGAATTCAAAAAAAACAAAACAGCCTACAAAACAAACAGAAACAAAACCAGTAAAGTCTACCAATACAAATAGTATTAAGTACATTTACGGTATTGATATTTCTCATTATCAAGGAGACGAAGCTGATTTAATGACTAGAAGTAGAAATAACGATAGTATACAATTTATAATATGTAAAGCTACACAAGGCAAAGCATATATAGATCCAGATTTTAAAACCAATTGGGAAACCATTTCTGAAAATGGTTTTATTAAAGGAGCTTATCATTTTTACATTAGTACCGACGATCCTGAAGCTCAAGCTTCCAATTTTTTAAATACTATTAAATCGCTTAAAAAAACAAATATTCCACCAATTGTAGATTTTGAAGAAGGAGGTATAGATACCTCTCAAAGTATAGACAGTATTCAAATTAATTTACTTCGTTTTTTAAATATTGTAGAAGCTAGGACTAATAGAAAGCCTATGATTTATACTGATGACAATGTAGGAAACACTTATTTAAGTTTACCAGAGTTTGCCAACTACCCATTATGGATAGCCAATTACACTAATGCAAGCGCTCCAGTTTTACCCGAAGCTTGGCAAAATAAAGGATGGAATTTCTGGCAAAAATCTGACACATACGATATTAATAACATTGAAAATGATTTTGATGTTTTTAATGGTAATTTAAAAGACCTAAAAGAGTTTATTAAAAATAATTAAGTTATTCTTTAAGCCACTCTTTTCGTTTTAGTACTGTTTCTATATGTGCGTAATGGTGGTTGCTATGCCATGCATATATACCAACATTTTCTTTTAAAATAACAGTGTTATTAGTTTCTGGATGAACAAAACTTCTATCTAGATCTTTAAAAGTTAAACCTTTAAGGTAATACACCAATTTAGCATGTATCGCTTTTATGTGCAAAAGTGAATGTGCTATTGGTGCATTATAATCGAATTGGTTTGCCCAATCCTGCTCATTATAAGCTTTAATAAGTGGTTTATATTCTGTCATTGCCCATTTAAAACGTATATAACTATGATGATGGCTATCTGCAATATGATGTATTACTTGCCTAATAGTCCAACCTTCTGGTCTATATGGTGTATTTAACTGCTCATCGTTTAAATGGCTTACTAAAACATCTAAACGACTAGGTAAAGTTTCTAAAACCATAATCCAATCTTCAACTTGTTGTTCTGTAATTGGGTTTGGGCATTTAAATTGGCCAATTGGGTACTTTAGTTTTTCAAGTGCTTCAGGAGTCATCATAAGCGTATTTTATGTTTAAAAAATTAAAATTAATATTTTTAAATACTTATGAGTACAAAACGCTCACCTAAATTGTAGAACTTTTTATTGTAATGGTTATAGAAATAGCTAAATATGCTATCACTAAAATAAATTTTTAAAAACTTTTAAATGATAAAAAAGCTGTCTAAAAAATAGAATCTTTATAACATCGAGCTGGATTAGGATTCTTATAACAATTAAAAAATTAGTGAAGTTAAATAAATTCAGAATGACGTTTTTTAATACATTTTTTTAGACAGCTGCTTTACAAAAAGTATTATCATTTAACTTTGTAATGCTTTTAATATTGTGTTTTCATAATCTGCGTTTTTATTGTTGTTGCACATCTGAAGTACATAGAGTGTCTTTTGAAAAATTTGTTATTGTTGTTAAATTAACAGTTGTTGTCCAACCTCCATTTATAGTTATTAAGTTGCTTTTACTTAGTTCTATAATATTTTTCTTTGAAAAACTTAATTTGTTGTCTTTTTTTATTGTCTTCATAATGTTGTGTTTATTGTATTTTAGAAAAAGTAGTTCCTCCTGAGCTTGTTACTAGAAAGGTACACCTAATATCGCTAGGCAATGTTGTATGTGTTCCTCCTTTAACTTTTATTAGCATTTTACTATTTAATTCAGATACAGATTTTTTATTAAACTGTAACTGCTTACTATTTTGTGTTTTCATAATATGTTTTGCTGATTAAAATTATACTTATATGTTTTTTACATATAAAGTTTCTTATTCATCATTAAGTACTTCTTGGGTTATTATAGTGTACAAAAACAATAACCATTCAAAATTTTGATATCTCAAAGGAATTTTAAAAAAAGTCAAAATACAAATAAACGTCTACGAATTTTATAAAATTCGTAGACGTTTAACACACTTATAAAACACTATATATAAGCCAATTAAATTAAATTAAATTTATCTTTATAAATTAGATACTTTTTTAATATATACTGCTGGTGTAATACCAGTAGCTTGCTTAAAGTATTTTGTAAAAGAGTCTGTGCTTTTATAACCTATTTCTTGCGAAATGGCTTTAACCGAATAAGATCTTAATTGTTTATTGTTCTTTAGTTCTAATAAAACATAATTTATTCTTAACTCGTTTATATATACACTAAACGACTTATTATAAGTTGTATTTACTATTTTAGAGAGGTAAGATGTATTCGTTTTTAATCGTTTTGCCATATTATGTAATGTGCAGTCTTGTCTTAAAAAATAGTTTTGTTTCTCTAGTTTTTCAAGTTTTGTTATAATTTCCTTTACTTTTTCATTATCTATAATATATGTAGATTCGTCTTTTTCTTCTTCTATAGCAATAGAAGGTTCATTTGTTATGGTATTTAATGTTGAGGATTGGTTTACTTCTATTTTAGTTTTATGTTCTTCTAATGCTTTTATCTTTAACATTAAGTTATTAAACAAAATCTTGTTTTTACTTTTTACTTTTTTATTTCTTATAAACACAGTTAATAAAACGAGAAGTAATATTATAGAAATAACACTCCAATACCATTTTCTTTGTTCTTGCTTATTTTTTTCACTAGTTAATTCTTTTAAACTTAAATCATGTGTTTTGTTTAATATAGAAATGCCTTTATTTTTTATTTTCTGCTCTTCTTCACTATGTTTTTTATAATAGTGCGATGACATTTCTGCATTATTTATAGCGTTATAACTTTCTGCTAATAGTTTGTAGCTTTTTGATATCACCTCTGGGGTTGTATACTTTTTTTGAAGTACTTTTTCTAAAATTTTAATTGTATTTTCTGGCCTGTTTTTATTTTTATTTATTAGTGCTAATAAATAATTAGATTCTATTATAAATCTATCTGCTCCAAGAGAATTAGCAATTGTTACTGCTTCATTTATAGCTTCTATGGCTTGATTATAGTCTTCTTTTTGTATATGGGCTTCAGATTTAAACTTATATAAATAATATTGTAATTCTTCATTTTTAGAAGCTTTTGCATCTTTAAGTCCTATATCTATTAGATTAAAAACATGATCTAGTTTTTTATTACTAATGTATACTTCTATAAGGTCTCTTCTTGTTATTCTTATACTTTTTAGATTGTTTTCTTCTTTTACTTTATTGTATTTTTTTTCTAGTATTTTAATAGCTTTATCAGATAGTCCTATTTTATTATTTATAAAAGCTAGTGCTCGTTCTATTTTATCGTAGTCTTTAACTAATTTTTCTTTTTTTACTAGGGCATAACATTCTTCGTATAGAATTAGTGCTTGCTCATAATTATAGCGCTTTTCAAAAATTTTACCTATATCGTATTTTGCCGTAAGTTCGCACTCTGAAGACTCACACAAGCTTAACACCTTGTAATAATAGTATAAACACTGGTCTACATTATCCATAATATCGTAAGCTATTCCAAGAGAACCATAAGCCATCATAACTTTATCTTTTTCATTATTTTTTTTACTGAGTTCTAAAAAAGAGTTAATAAATGGTATTGCTTTTTCTGGTTTTGTGTATAGGTTATTTCTTATAGAGTCTACTAAAACCTTTTCCTCATTTGATAATGTTGTTTCTTTGTTTGTATGTATTTCTGTTTCTTTTTTACAGGACACAATAATAGAGAAAAGTAGAAGATATATTATATATGTTTTTTTTAGAGTCATCTATAAGATTTTTAAAGGTTTAGCCAGCAAAATACTAGGCGAATTTTATAAAATTAGCTACCTCTTGCTTTATATTCAATATTAATAAAAATAAATTTATAGTATTAACTTAAAATTATACTGCATGAAAGATTTGGAAAACAAAACATTATGTTTAAAAAAGCAAACTATTATAGAGTTAAACACTACTCAATTATTTAAAATTGTGGGCGGTTCCACCGATACAGGTTTTGTAGGTAGTGAAAGAACAACGTCTTCTTTTCTTTGTAATTCTAATCAGTCTTTTAATATGACTCATTAGTTTTTTTTCAATTTAAGCATAAAAATTATATTCTTGTTTATATCCAAATTATGGTATAACTAACTCGTAAATAAAATACAAGCTCATGTTGTACAACATGAGCTTGTATTTTATTGGTATTAAGATTAAGTTATAATATGTTAAATTATAACTTATTATCTATAATGTTTTTTACTACATCTGGATTTAATAGTGTTGATGTATCGCCTAGGTTAGAAGTTTCATTTGAAGCTATTTTACGTAAAATACGTCTCATAATTTTACCGCTTCTGGTTTTTGGAAGCCCGGATACAAATTGTATTTTATCTGGTTTTGCTATTGGCCCAATAGTTTCGGCCACCTTATTTTTTATAGATTGTATCAACTCATTTGATGCTTCATAACCATCATATAAAATAACATAGCTATATAGTGCATTTCCTTTAATATCATGAGGAAAACCTACTACAGCACTTTCTACGACTGCTTTATGTTCATTTATAGCATTCTCTATTGGTGCTGTCCCTAAATTATGCCCAGAAACGATAACGACATCGTCTACTCTACCTGTTATACGATAATTTCCTTTTTCGTCTCTTAGAGCTCCATCTCCAGGGAAATAATAGTTTTTATATGCAGAAAAATAAACATTTTTATAGCGTTTATGGTCTCCATATATGGTTCTTGCTATAGATGGCCAGGGTTGCTTAATTGCTAATATGCCTTCTGCTTCTGTTTTGTTAATTTCGTTGCCTTGCTCATCTAACAACACGGGGTTTATACCTACCATTGGTAGGGTTGCATATGTTGCTTTTTGTGGTGTAATGCCTGCTAAAGAAGATATTAAGATTCCTCCTGTCTCTGTTTGCCACCATGTATCTACAATTGGGCAGTTTCCTTTTCCTACATTATTGTTATACCAATGCCAAGCTTCTTCGTTTATAGGTTCTCCTACTGTTCCTAATGTTTTTAGGCTAGATAAATTGTATTTGTTTACTAATTCTACAGGGTGTTTTTCTAGTGCTCTAATGGCTGTGGGAGCGGTGTAAAATTGGTTAACCTTATGTTTTTCGCAAACCTCCCAAAAGCGTCCATAATCTGGGTAACTTGGCACGCCTTCAAACATAACTGTTGTTGCACCGCTTAGCAATGGGCCATATACAATATAGCTGTGTCCTGTTATCCACCCAATATCTGCTGTACACCAATATACATCGCCTTCATTATATTGAAATACATTTTGAAATGTGTAAGCTGTGTAAACCATATAACCGCCACAAGTATGCACCATGCCTTTGGGTTTGCCTGTAGAACCAGAGGTGTACAGTATAAAAAGCATGTCTTCTGCATTCATTGTTTCTGCAGGACAGTTAGCATCTACTTCGTTTAATGCTTCATGCCACCAAACATCGTTAGCATTCCAGTTTATAGCTTGCCCTGTGCATTTGTATACAATTGTTTTTTCTATTGAGTTACACGATTGTAAAGCCTCGTCTGCAATATCTTTTAATGGTGTTATTTTACTTCCTCTATTCCCTCCATCTGCTGTTAATAATACTTTACATGAGGCATCGTTTATTCTTGCGGCTAATGCAGTTGCTGAGAATCCTGCAAAAACTACAGAGTGTACAGCTCCTATTCTTGCACATGCTAAAACGGCAACGGCTAGTTCTAAAACCATTGGCATATAAATACACACACGGTCTCCTTTAGTTACATTATTTGCTTTTAATACATTAGCAAACTTGCATACCATTTCATGCAGTTCTTTATATGTTACATGTTTGGCTTCATCATTTGGGTTATTAGGTTCCCATATAATAGCTGTTTGGTTTGCTCTTGTTTCTAAGTGTCTATCTAAGCAATTTTCTGTTATATTTAATTGCCCTCCGTTAAACCACTTTGTCTCTGGTTTTAGCCAGTTATATTCTAAAACAGTATCCCATTTCTTTTTCCATGTAAATTTTTCTGCAATAGATGCCCAAAACAACTCTGGGTTTTCAATACTTTCTTTATATGTTTTGTTATATGCGTCTTGTGTTTTTATTTGTAATACACTCATATTGCTTTTGTGATTTCTAATACATATCATCTAAATGTTTATGTATAGATATTATTTTATTAGTAATGCTTTTAGTTTGAGATAAATTTTTACTTTCTACATTAATTTCTATAACAATATCATTTTTAAGTTCTGTTACTTTATTAATATTAAATTTCCCTCCTGGAAAAAATACGTTTAACCCGTTTTGTTCTTCTTGTAAATATAAATCAAACTCACCGCTAATCCAATTTAAAAACTTATTGTATAGCTGATTATTGGCTAACGATTTTCTTTTAACCAATTGATGTTTCTTTTTTTTATTTAAAACAGCCTTTTTTTTAGTCATTACAATGCTTCGTTTTATTTTCTTTCTACTTGTTAATTTTCAACATTTTAAGACTACTATTCTTATTCAGAATAATAAAGTGTACTTCATTATTAATAAGTATTTGCTTAATGGCTTTAGCTTCTCCTTCATTAAAAAAACTACGGTCTCTATACCATTTTAATTCGCCTTTATTACCTCCTAATACAATGTAGCCTTTAGAGGCATCGTATCTTATGGTTTCAACCTCAGCTTCGTATATACTTCCTACGCCTAGAATATCTAAAAACCCATCATTATTTACATCAATACTTTCTACTCCAAGTGTTGGTCCTAATTGTGCTCTATTTGGTAAATTTTGTTTTGTAAATGTGCCAGCACCATTATTTATTAAAATCAACGATTCAAATGTGCTAGCTTTATAGTGTGTAGCATTTTTTAATTTATCTTGCCCGTATATTTCTGGCATGGTGGCTACTGCAAATTCTTTATACGATTTTAATTTATTATTTATATACGGGGTTTGCTGAGACGAGCATTCTTTACCTCTTACTGGTATTAATGCTCCTGTTTTAGATACTTTGCTTAATGCTATATCAAAGGTGTTATTGGCATCAAAATTATCTGCATAAATATGTAATGGTTTTTCTATGGTAGGGTGAAATTTATTGTTAATTCCTAAATTTCCTAATACGTAATCTACATTTCCATCATTATTTATATCTATTTCTTGTATCGTGTTGTACCAGCCATTGGTGTTTTTTAATGCTTTAATTTCTTTTTTTCTGAATTTCTTATCATCATTTTCATACACTATAATTGGCATCCATTCTCCTACAACCAATAGGTCTTTATCTCCATCATTATCGTAGTCTGAAAAAACGGCATCATTAACAATACGTAAATCTGAAACATGATCCATTATTTCGTTAGTTACCTCTATTAGTGTTCCGTTTTTATTTTCTAATAGATAAGATTGATTAGATAAAGGATATTTACCATGTACTACCCTAACACCTACAAAAATATCTAGATCGCCATCCTCGTCATAATCTGAAACTGCAATGCTACTTGAATTTACTCTTAAATTAGGTAATGCATTACTTTTAGTAAAATGTCCTGTTCCATCATTTATATATAATCTATCTTGTAAAAATGGGCTATTCTCCTCAAATTCATAACCGCCAGAGGTTACATATAAGTCTAAATCGTTATCATTATCTATATCTATAAATTTTGCATCGGTATCTTCAAAGTCTTTATCTTTATTAAAGGTTTGCTCGCTTATTTTTATAAAGGTAGCATCGCTTTTTTGTATGTATAATTCTGCCTCTGCTCCTTTTGCATTACCAATAAACAGATCATCTAACCCGTCATTATTAACATCTGCCACAGCTAATGGAGAACTTATTTCTGATTGTTTTTGGGGTAATAGTAATTGTAAATTAAAGTCGTTGTATGTATTTTCTTTTTGTTTATAGTGTATTCCTATTTTTGTAGGGTCTATGCTTTTAAATAAACTTGGTGCGTGTGTTTCTTTTATAGAATTATCGAACTTATCTGGCATATAATCTACTCTGAGTGTCTGGTTTACTTTTATATTAGTTAAACGTTGTACCGATTGGTCTGGCCACTTAATAAGGACACTGTCTATGGTGGTTATATTTCCTAATCCGAAATGAACTTTATTTGTTACTGAGGATTGATAGCCTCTACTTACATATAATGTTTTACTTTGTTGTAGATTTTTAGCATAAATATTTATTTCACTTCCTATTCCATCTTTGTTTTGTTCACTTCCTTTAAGTTTAAAACTTATAAAATTGTTTGAGGTATTGTTTCTATAAATATGTGCTTCTTCTTCTTGGTTATTTACAACTAGATCTAAATCGCCATCGTTATCTAAATCTGAATACACAACACCATTAGAATTAATTTTGTCTTTAAATCCCCATGCGTTAGACATTTTAGAAAACGTTAAATCGCCATTGTTTTTATATGCATAGTTTTGTAATTTATTAGAAGGCATCATAATTATGGCTTCTTCTAAACTCACTTTTTTTCTATTCATAATGTTTTGACGCATCTGATTTCTAAAATCCTGATTAGAAAGGTCGTTTGTGATACCGTTAGTTACAAAAACATCTTTTAAACCATCATTATCAAAATCTGCTATTAATGGTGCCCAAGACCAATCTGTTTTTGCTACGCCTGCTAGTTGAGCTATCTCGCTAAAGCTTCCGTTTCCGTTATTTAACTGTAACGTATTAGACATGTATTGATAATGATATCCTGCGTCTACCAACTTATTAAAGTTGCTAGTACTCATCGTTGCCATGTTTTTTTTACTTCTAATATGGTCTTCTGCTAGCATGTCTAACACCAATAAATCTGATTTAAGATCATTGTTAACATCCTCGAAGTCTGACCCCATACTGTTATTAGACAAATGGTTAAACGTTGTTAAGCTGCGATCTGTAAATGTGCCATTTTTATTATTTAAATACAGGTAATCTGGTTGTAAAAAATCATTAGCCACAAAAACATCTGCCCAACCATCGTTATTAAAATCGCCTATTGAAGCGGATAATCCCCAAGCTTTATTTGCAATCCCCGAACTGTTTGTTACGTTTATGTATTTTCCATTTTCATTTTTAAACAATTGGTCTGAAGCATAATCTTCTATTTGCTTGTCTTTAACTAAATCTAAGCTTGTATTATTTCTAAAATCGGCACGATGATTTACTAAATACATATCTAAATCGCCATCGTTATCCATATCGAAAAAATACGATTGTATAGAAAAACCATAAAAATCTAAACCATATTGGGCAGCACTTTCTTTAAAAGAATTGTTTTTTTGATTAATAAATAATTTGTTTTTTCGTTTTTCGTGGTTGTTTAAAGCTCCCGATTTACATACATATATATCTAACCAACCATCATTATTTATATCTATCATGGTCACACCTGTTGTCCACCCTTCTTTGTCTTCTACATTAGCTTTATCTGTTATGTCTTCAAATTTAAAATTGCCTTTATTAAGGTATAATTTATTAGAGTGTTGATTGGCTGTAAAATATAAATCTTCTAAACCATCATTATTTACATCTCCAGAGGCCACACCTCCTCCATTGTAAATGTATGAGTAATTTAAAAAGTTAAAATAAAGATCCTCTTTTACTGTATTAGAAAATTGCACATTGGTATGTTTACTATCTACGCGTTCAAAAAGAGTTTTTGATATCGTTTTTTTTTCGGTATTGGAGCATCTTGATAATAAAATGACTATTAAAAATAAATAACAAAAATGTTTTAGTAATCTGTATTTATGTAATAGTTTCATCATATTATATTATGCTAGTAATGCTACTTAATATATGCTTTTTGTTTTTAGCTGATTTACTAAATTTATTAATAGGTCTTCTTGTAAAGCTTACTACTTTTATATATTTATACAACATCTAATCGCATTTTTGTAGAATCCCCTATGGGTAATAAGTAATCTATTTATTTTTTTAAGCACTAAGATCTAGTTCTAGGTTTTTAATCTTTAATAAAAGTGCTTTAACTGCATTTCTTCCTATTTCAAAACCTATTTTATGACGACAACTATTAATGCTTACTTTTTTTTGTTTGGTAATGTTT
>NZ_JBSHNS010000534.1:0-710 GCF_053601635.1 Pontimicrobium sp. MEBiC01747 | reverse complement strand
ATCCCATCCAGCAGCTATTGCTGCATTTTTTCCGTATTTAGATATTGCTTGAGGTGATTGACCACTTAAATGCGGATCGAACAATAATTCATTGTCTTCAGCTTTTACACTGTATGGAATATTGTATTCTAAGAACTGTTGAAATGTTTTTGAATTTGCATAAGCCTCTACCTCTAAGGCATCTTCATCTACATGTTTATGCCCTATAGAGATTATTTTAGATAATGCATTAAATTGTGTTTTGTTACTTGCTTTAAATGTAAAGCAGACTTCATCCTTTTCTTTTAAGTATTTTTCTGCTTTTTGTTTATGCGTTTCTTGGGCGTTTAAGTTAGTTAACGAGATAACTAACACTACTAATAGGAGTATAGTTTTTTTCATGGTAGGTACTGTTTTTGGGGGAGCTGAGCCTTACTAAAGTATGAAAAAAACTTTAAAAACACTTTGAAATGCAAATAAAATCGATAAAGTGTGTGTTTTTAGTCAAACTTGTACTAGTATTCAAAAGAAGTAAAACGCAACTATGGTTTAATAAATAAATGTGTTTATAACATATATGTCGCTTTTCTGTTTCATTAATTACGTAATAGTTAGTTTCTGAAAAAATATTATAAAATAGGTGTTTTTCAAAAAAATGTAATTGTATTTAAAATATTAAGATGATTAACAAGAGCTTATTTAAATCCTATTAGGATTGTTTTCCCCAAATG
>NZ_JBSHNS010000533.1:0-564 GCF_053601635.1 Pontimicrobium sp. MEBiC01747 | reverse complement strand
TATAGATAGACACTCTAATAATTTAGCCGTTTTTATAAATGAAACCAGAAGTAACACCACCTTTAATACTTACGATGATATTACTAATTATTTACATGATAAATATGTAAATAAAGCTAAAAACATTATTAATAAGCATCAATATTATTATATAGAACAGTCTGAAGAATATGGCCCTGTTCCAGCAGAGTACCTTTTAAAACGTGTTGAGGACAATAGTATAAATGCGCAATGCCTTATAAGAGACATAAATGATTATGACTACAGTAAGAGATTACGCATTCAGGATTTGATTGATGTTATATAATATTATTAGACTTTAGTATCTTCTTTTTGAATCCATCTCAAAATTAAAATACCAATTCTAGAAACAACAAACGTAAACAAGCCAAAAGTAGCAGTTAATAACGATACTTTAAGCCCTGCAGCAAAAATACCTGGATCTGTTTCCCCCATAGACTGCAATACATCAAACATTTGAATAAGCCCTAAAATAGAACCTAAAAAGCCAACTGTTAAGCCAAGAAGTCCAGTATCTATAGATAGGCTCAGCATTTTTTTAGA
>NZ_JBSHNS010000532.1:0-3553 GCF_053601635.1 Pontimicrobium sp. MEBiC01747 | reverse complement strand
ATGTTAGACTTATGTTATATCATTTATAATATTTTTATTAAAACAAACTAATCAAAATAAAACTTATGAAACCTATTATTATAACGTTGTTTTTATGCTTGACTGTAATGACTAGTAAGGCTCAAGAAAATTGTAAATGTTGCACAGAAAACCATAAAGCTTTCGATTTTTGGATTGGAACATGGGAGGTTACAAATCCAGATGGAACACTAGCAGGAAAAAATGTAATAGATAAAATACAGGACGAATGTATTCTTAGAGAGAACTGGACAAGTGCCAAAGGGAAGTATACTGGTACAAGTAATAACTTCTATAATGCCTCAAAAAAGCAATGGGAACAAATTTGGATAGATAATCAAGGCGGAAGCTTGCATTTAAAGGGGAACAGAAAAGGTAACCAAATGATTTTACAAACCGATGTGGCTAAAAACCAAAAAGGGCAACCTTTTATTCATCGGGTTACTTGGACTTTAAATGAAGATGGCTCAGTTCGTCAACTATGGGAAACCATTACCAATGGAACAGAAATTACTGTGGCTTTTGATGGATTGTATAAAAAAAACAAATAACAACGTAACCTATTTTATATAATTATAATATTTTTTAGTTAGAAAAAGAAAACACTCAGTCTGTTCTTTAAATTCTAAGTCATACAAGGCAAATTCTAATTTAAGTATAAGTTTAGGTAAGCTAAATGCTACATTTGTGTATCAACCTTTATAAAATGAAATATTTAAATGTAAGCTTTGTAATTCTAATATTTACCCTTAATGGATTAGAATCTCAGAACAAAATATTAAATACTGTAACTTTTAATCCTGCTGTAGATTTTGTTAAGTATACAAAATATGATGCAACATTTACTTCAAAGATTATAAGAAGTAAACGGGAATATCAAGTAAATAGCTTTAAAAGGGAAAAAGAAAGTATAGAAGACTTAAAAACAGTAAAACCAAAACAAGCATATAATCAATTAACAACAATATTATCTGTAGCATTAATAACAATACTTTTTTTACTGCTCTTTAGTTTATATAAGCTACATTATGATAAATTAAGGCTACGCAATGAATTAATGACATACAAACAAAAGGCATTGTATTTGCAAATGAATCCTCATTTTATTTTTAATTGCCTAGGAGCAGTTTCTGGTTTTATGATAAATAATGAAACAGACAGAGGGGTTAAATATCTAGCTAAATTTTCAAAATTAATGAGGTTAACCTTAGAATATTCACAAGAATCATTAATACCCATAGAAAAAGAAATAGAAAGTCTTCAGAATTACTTAGAATTAGAAGCATTGCGTTTCGATGATAAGTTTTATTTTACAATTAAAAAATCTCAAGATATAGACGATGATATTATGATTCCGCCTTTATTAATTCAACCGTTAATAGAAAATGCAATAAATCATGGCATTATTCCTCAAGAAAAAAAGGGCATAATAGAAGTTAGTTTCACTTTAGATGATAAAAATAAAATTATCTGTAAAATACAAGATAATGGTATTGGTATTAATAATTCTATTGAAAATAAAAAAGAGTATGTTAATGTCCATAAATCTATGGCAATTAGTATTATTAAAAAACGACTAGAGGTAATAGCAAGAAAAACTAAAAGCATAGCAAAATTAGAGACAAATCAAATTAATGATGAGTTTAAAAATAGTAAAGGAACTATAGTAACTGTAATATTACCAATTCAATATACAAGTTAATTATGATTACTGCCGTAATAGTAGATGATGATATAAACCTGCGTAATAGCATGCGAGGGTTATTATCTCGTTATGCACCAGATGTAATAATTGTAGGAGAAGCAGATAATGTTATAGAAGGTGTAACAGAAATTATAGATAAAAAGCCATTAGCTGTCTTTTTAGATATACAATTAACAAAAGGAACAGGGTTTGATATTTTAGAAAGAATTTCAAAAATTGAAGGAGAAGTAAAAACGAATATTGTATTTGTAACTGCTTACGAAAAATATGCTATAAAAGCATTTCGTTTTAGTGCATTAGATTTTTTATTAAAACCAATAGATCCAGATGAACTAAAAGAAGTTATAAGAAAGCTTAAAAAACAAATTGCTTACACTTCGAATTACTCAAACATTAAGTTGCTTTTAGAAAATTTAAGCAGAAATACCAATACTTTTGAGCGTATAGCATTATCAACAGCTAATGGGATTCATCTTTTTGAAATAAAAAACATTATAAGATGTGAGAGTAAAGATAATTACACACAATTTTATTTTAAAAATCAAAAACCTATTTTAATCTCTAAAACATTAAAAGAGTATGAAGAGTTATTGACGGTTCATGGGTTCGAGCGTATACACCAATCTCATTTAATAAATTTAGCTTACTTAAAATCATATATTAAAAAAGATGGAGGCTATGTCTTAATGAGTGATGGGAGTAATTTGCCAATAGCACAACGTAAAAAAGACAGGCTAAAAGAGCTGTTAAATATTAATTCGTTAAAAAAATATAAAGGCTTCTAGGCTGTCTTTTATTTATATAAGTAATAGTTAGCTTAATCCTGTAAAGCAAACACTTTCTTTAATAATGTAGTAGTACGAGACTCTAACTTGTTTCTAATTTTACCTTCTTCAACAGCAATCATTTTATAAACGCCATCTAAAGCCTCGGTAGTAACATAATCTGTTAAATCTGGGTTTACATTATTAGTAAAAGGAATAGAATTGTACTTGTTAATTAAATTTGCCCATATTTTATCGGCCCCAACTTTACTAAACGAGTTTTTAATAACAGGATTAAATTTTGCATATAAAGCAGTTTGTGTTTTTCCAGTTAAGTATTGTGTTGCTGCATCATCATTGCCTAATAAAATGTTTTTTGCATCAGCAAATGTAATATCCTTAACCGCGTTTACAAAAATAGGAGTCGCTTCCTTTACAGCGTCTTCAGCAGCACGGTTTAATACTTTTAAGCCATCGTCTGCCAAGCTGCCTAAGCCAATATCTCTAAGTGCTTTATCTACTTTTTGTAGCTCATCTGGGAGTAAAATTTTCACTAAGTCATTTTTATAAAAACCATCTTTTAAAGTAAGCTTACTTACTTGTTTGTCTATGCCAAAATCAAGAGCTTCACGAAGACCAGAAGCAATATCGGCATTACTTAAAACACCACCACCTTGTGGTAATTGGTTTACAACCTGTTGTAATTCTGCACAAGCAGTTAAGTTAATAATTAAAAAGAAGGCTAAAAATTTACGTATCATAATTTGAGATTTATATGTTTATCAAAGATATATTATATAACGAAACTATTTCAAAAGACATACCAAAAAAATACTAAACAGAATTTAGTATGCAATTAAAAGTCAATAAACTAAAAATTAAGATTAAAAAAGAGAAAAGAGTTTATGTAGGCATCATTAGATAATTACATATAATTCGTCTATTTTTTTGAATATTTCGTAAATTGCAACCTTAAAACGGATTAAAAATCACGAATGATACAAGCAAAACCATATAAGCCAAAGTACAAAGTAAGAATTGTTACGGCTGCAGCACTTTTTGATGG
>NZ_JBSHNS010000531.1:0-313 GCF_053601635.1 Pontimicrobium sp. MEBiC01747 | reverse complement strand
TGCTGGAACGGATATTACAATTACTGCAACTAGTGCTGTTAATGGATCGTGTCAAGACACCTTAATGGTAACTGCGCCTAATTGTGCTTGTCCTTTTATCGATACGCCTACTAATCCTAACAATCCTAGTGTTTGTTTTGGCGCAACTACACCTGCTTTAAGTGTTGTACTGCCTGGCCCTCCTGCTTTAGGGGATGCTGTTAATTGGTATACAAACGCTACTGGAGGTACTGCCTTAGCTTCTGGCCTTAATTATACGCCTACCGATACAGCTATTGGAGTTTACACTTACTATGCTGAAGCTGAAGAAACT
>NZ_JBSHNS010000530.1:0-211 GCF_053601635.1 Pontimicrobium sp. MEBiC01747 | reverse complement strand
ATACCAATTAACAGCATCCCCTAAAGCAGGAGGGCCAGGCAGTACAACACTTAAAGCAGGTGTAGTTGTCCCAAAACAAACACTAGGATTGTTAGGATTAGTAGGCGTATCGATAAAAGGACAAGCACAATTAGGCGCAGTTACCATTAAGGTGTCTTGACACGATCCATTAACAGCACTAGTTGCAGTAATTGTAATATCCGTTCCAGCA
>NZ_JBSHNS010000529.1:0-365 GCF_053601635.1 Pontimicrobium sp. MEBiC01747 | reverse complement strand
AAAACAAACAATTATGAAAACCTTCAAAATTACTTTACTAGGCATTCTAGCCGTAGGCTTATTAACCGCAGTATTACCTACATCAAATACAGAAACGGTAGTAGAAACATCTAACCATGATATAAAAGAAGTTAAAGTAGAGTTGTCGAGTGTATTTAACAAAAAGGACAAAGCAAGCGTTCCAGAAAACGGATAATATTTATAACCCTACATATACCAATTAATTAAAAACAAACAAACATGAAATACATTAAACTTACACTAATAGCGATACTATCAATAGGCTTATTAACCGCAGTATTACCTACATCAAATACAGAAACGGTAGTAGAAACATCAAACCATGATATAAAAGAAGTTAAAGT
>NZ_JBSHNS010000528.1:0-5650 GCF_053601635.1 Pontimicrobium sp. MEBiC01747 | reverse complement strand
TATTAATATGTTCTGGAAGTATATCGATATGATTGAATAAGTGCTCATGCATGAAATAAAAGTAACTTTGAATGTTACTTTTCTCCATCGGGTAATATTCGTCTAGATTGAAAGTTATAACATTTGCAAAACTCAATCCTTCTTCATTATGCATTCTAACTAATTCCTCATACACTTTAATGGGAGACGACCCTGTAGCTAACCCTAACACACAATGTTGGTTTAACGCAGCTTTTTCTCTAATTAAAGCAGCTATTTCTTGGGCTACTAATATTGAAGCCTCTATTGAAGAGTTAAAAATTACGTTATGTATTTTTTCATAACGTGAGTCTTCAAACATTCCCGCTTTTTTATATGAAATACGATTATAATCAGAAACTTCTACACTCATTGTTTTATTTTTATTATTCTAAGTTAGAACGAACGGGAAAAACAGCATCATTAATTCCCGTTTGTTCTATTAACTAACTCAAAAATTTACTTGTTCTCGTTTTTGTATTAAAAGTTTGATCCTCCTGTATCCCACCAAACTCTCGTGCCTCCATTGTCTGCTCCTCCTAAAAGGGAAACAGCATTAGCTACACCTGCAGCATTAGTAGATAATTCGCTATCTACAAATGGAATTCTTCTAATTTGAATTGCTGTATCTATAACACCTCCACTCTGGTTGCTTACTACTGGAAAGATTTTTGGATATCCTGTACGTCTAAACTCACTCCATGCTTCTTGTCCTTCTGGGAACATTGCAATCCATTTTTGTGTAATTATTTTCTCTAACTTAACTTCATTTGTATCTCCGGCATTCCAAGCTATTGTTACATTAGATAATGCTGCTATATTATTTCCTGGTGTTACAGGGTCTACATAATCTGCTGGTGTTGAAGTGTTATCTGCAATGTATGCTGCTGCTCCACTTGCTCCTCTTTGGTTAAAAGAAGTCATAATACCTTGCTCATAATTTGCTTGTGCACTACCAGCACCTGTCCAACCTCTTAAAGCCGCTTCTGCTTTTAAGAAATGTACCTCTGCTGCCGTCATTAATTGTACAGATGATGTTTTCACACTTTCATTTAAAGTTGAAAACCCAATATAATCTGCTTTTTGCGCTAATTCATCTGCGTATCCTGCTAATAATGGTAATCCATTACGAATACCTTTGTGCTGACCAGCGTAATCTACTGCTTCATCAAAATAGCTATCTATTCTAGCATCATTATACCCTGTTAATATGGATTCCATTGAAGCATTCATTCTAATATCTCCCCAAGAATTATCTATTGTTGCTAAAGGGTGACTTAATGAACTATTTACAAAAAAGTTATCTTCATTTGTTTCCATTAATCCTAATGATTGACTCAATGCTTTTTCTCCTTCTACTTTTGCCTTTACAGGATCTATCTTAGATATACGGATTGCTAAACGTAATCGTAAAGAATTCGCAGCTTTAACCCATTTAGTATAATCACCTCCATACGATAAATCGAAAGCAGAAAATCTTTGACTATCTATATCTGCCATTAGGTTAGCTACAGCCGTATCTAAATCTGCAAAAAAAGCATCATAAGCTTGTTCTTGAGAATCATAAACACCAACGTTTTCTAAATCTCCAAAACTGGTGTAAATAATTGGACCAAAAACATCTGATACTCTATGCATGGCTTCAACTTTTAATATTAAGGCTGTAGCATGTAATGTAGGAAAATCGTCTCGGGTTAAATCGCTAATGGCCTTAACATTATTCATTACATTGTTATAAGGTACGGTCCAAATAAAATCATTCCATCCACTTACCAAGTTGTAAGTAGTATTATTTGCCCCAGCTACAAAAGGGCGTGGGTTTGTCATATATCCAGAATAGACATCTGCATTTAAATTTTGTTGTAATTGGTATGACCATGCTGGAGTATATTGATAAATACTCTCAAATATGGGTTTATATTTAGAGCCTACATGCTGGAAATCTACCTCTAATTGGTCTTGTGTAATATCTCTTGGGTTGTTATTGATATCTTCTAAGTCACTACAAGAATTACCAACTAAACCAATGATAATTAAACACGCTAATAATTTGTTTATTTTTTTCATGAGTTAATTTTTAGAATGTTAAATTAATATTTAGTCCTACACTTCTTGTTGAAGGAAGTCCTAAAACATCTACACCTTGCAGTGCGTTACCTGTACTTAATGAAATATTAGGATCATGTGGTGCATCTTTATAAAAGAAAAATAAATTATTACCAACTAATGATGCTTTTATTCCTGAGAAAAATGATTCGTCCGATAGTTTAAACTTATACCCTAAAGCAAATTCGGCTAACCTTACATTAGTAGCACTGTATACATACTCACCAGTAAATCCATTACGTCCACCTGCGGCACTATAATATTCTTGCGCAGATAATGTTGATGTTACACCATCTGGGCTTACTATTGCTACAGATCCGTTACCAGATTCTCTAGCAGAGTTATTACTTAAGCCTTCTACAACAGCTTCCGTCATACTCACCGTTTCTCCTCCAAACTTACCATCAACTAAAAAGTCTAAAGAGAAGTTTTTATATTGAAAAGAGTTATTCCACCCTAAAGTAAAATCTGGATTTGCATTTCCTACTTTTTCTAAAGAAGGCACTCTATCGTCGTCATCTTGCTGCTGAATCACAATTCCATCTGAAGTATCTACTATAGGTAATCCGTTTTCATCTCTATCAACTACTTGTGCATAAATATCTCCAAAGGCACCACCTTCTACTAAATACGACCCAAATGTATTTACTCCTGGTGCACTAACAGGGAAATTAGATAATGTTTCTACTCCTTGAATACTAGAATCTATAAGTTTAATAATTTCATTTTTATTACTAGCAAAATTAACTGTCGTTTTCCATCTAAAATTATCTGTTTCCATTGGAATAGCGAATACTGTTGCTTCTACACCTTTATTTAATATATCTCCTGAGTTTATATTAGCTTGCCCTGAGGTTCCTGCTCCTGCGGCTACATTAACTGTAAAGTATTGATTAATTGTACTTGTTCTGTAATATCCTAGTTCAATTCCATATTTATTATCATTAAAACGCCACTCTGTACCTATTTCAAAAGAACGTTGACGTTCTGGTTCTGGTAAAGTTCCAGGGAAAGGATTAATAGGTTCTGTAGAACTTATTCCGCCACCTCCAAAAATTATAGATCGATTACGAGCTATTAAATCTGCTCCAAAGCCGTTACCAACCTCAGCATACGATGTACGCAACTTTGCAAAAGACACTTTATCTCCTAAGTTAAATAATTCGCTTAAAATTCCTGTAATACCAAATGATGGGTAGAAAAATGAGTTATTAGCTTCTGGTAAAGTAGAAGTCCAATCGTTTCTTGCCGTGATATCTAGATACACTTTATTTTTATATCCTAAAGTTGTACTTGAAAACAATGAGTACCCTTGAGTTCTATATGAGTTTTGCACAAAACTTACTTGTGGGTTTCCTTCAAAATTTTGATAAGAAAATACATTTGCAAACTGTAACCCACCATTGGTTCCAGAATCTGCATTAAACAATTCTGTTCTATTTCTTGTTGTGCTTGCTCCTACTAATGCCGTTAATGTAATATCGTCATTTATTGTTGGCGTAATTGTTGCGATTATGTCTCCAAAAACCTGAGTAAAATCTTGGTTAGAGGTAATATATCTTCCGTTTTCTGGCGCCAATGTAGCTTCAGTTGTTGCAAAAACTCTTTTTTCGTAATCTAGAATAGATTTATCATAAGTTCCTCTTGCTTGAAGTGATAACCAACCGTTAAACTTATATTTTAAATTTAATGAGGTTACTAATTTTTTATTATTATCTAAACTTGGATTACGATGTAAAATCCAATATGGATTTTGTTCTATATCTGATGTTGCTCTAAACCATCTTTGTGCTTGTATGTTTCTATCTGGATCATACGCTTCAAAATTACTATAATCTGATAATCTTTCTGTATCAGATTCAAACCCATAAGCTCCAACTAAAGGGTTAAAATATAATCCTGAAACTGGTCTGTTTTTTATTTTTTGTGAAGACACTAAAACATTAGCATTAATATTTAATCTATCATTAAATAATTGGGCAGTTTCTCTTATATTAAGTGTATGTTGCGTTAAAGTATTTGTTGGTAAAATACCAGAACTATTGGTATTACTGTATGAAAAATAGGTTTGCGCTTTATCTGTTCCTCCCGAAACATTTATAGAGTTAATGTTAGTAATGCCATTGTCGAAGAAATCATCTACATTACGTTCTGTTTCTCCATTAAAGTCCATAAAATAAGCTGCACTATCTACCGTAAGATTCGAAGAAAAATCGACTTTAAAGTTTCCTGCTCTTCCTTTCTTTGTTGTAATTAATATCACACCATTTAATCCTGCACTACCATATAAGGCAGAGGCTGATGCTCCTTTAAGTACTGTTAATGATTCTATATCGTCTGGATTAATTAAAGATAAAGCATCTCCTCCATCTCTGTTTCCTCCATTTATATCTCCAAAGGTGTCAGATGGTTGCCCTCCTGTTGGGTTTAATAAAGGAATTCCATCAACAACATAGAGCGGTTGATTGTTTCCAAGAGAAGAGTTTCCTCTTAATACCACTTTTACAGAACCTCCAGATCCTGAAGCGCTTCGTGTTATAGCTACACCAGATACTTTACCAGATAAACTATTAACTGGGTTAGTTTGTTTAGCCTTATTTAACTCGTCTGCATTAATATCTTGCGCAGCATAAGTTAAAGACTTTCTCGATTTTTTAACTCCTAAAGCTGTTACAATAACAGCGTCTAGTTGTTCTGCATCTTCTTCCAATTGTACATTAATGGTGTTAGAGTCTCCAACAACAACATCAACACTTGTCATTCCTAGAAACGAAAATGTTAAGACATCTCCTTTCGATGCGTTTATCGAATAATTACCATCAAAATCGGTTTGAGTTCCATTTGTAGTCCCTTTTACTAATACATTTACCCCTGGTGTTGGTTCACCATCGGCTTTAGCTGTAACAGTACCTTTTATTTCTTTTTCTTGGGCAAAAGATAATTGTACCGTTAATAATAAAAAAGAAAACAAGAATAGTGCTCTTAAGTTTTGTTTCATAATTTGATTATTTAGTCTTTAATTCGAACCTAAATTATTTATTAAAAAATAATTGAAGAAAAAAAATATATAAACAACATGACTTTACAACCAAACAGCACAAAACCATCGATAAGTGATTTTTAACAATTAAACTATTGCTAATTTAATTGCGCTTTAATTATTATATTCTTAAAATTGCTACATAAAAACTAAAAAAACACCAAGTTATAGAAGTTTCTTTGTTTAAAAATAGAATAGGTACCACCATACCCATAAAATATCATATTATTTTTTGGGTGAGTTGGTTTGTACTCAATGTTATACGCTGGGGAAGTTATTATCAAGATTATTGGTACTCCTTTAAATCTAATTTAGTAACTGTTTTCATGGGAGCTTTATTAGTATACGTAAATATCTACTTATTATATCCAAAATATATTTTACATAAAAAGTATTTAAAGTATATTATTTACTTTACCATCTCAATTGCTATATTTTATGTTGTTAGAACCGAACTTATTTACCTATTTATAAATGAAAATGTTT
>NZ_JBSHNS010000527.1:0-11767 GCF_053601635.1 Pontimicrobium sp. MEBiC01747 | reverse complement strand
AGTATTTTTAATGGCAACTGGTACAGTAAACGCAACTACAAACGCAGCGACGGTTGCAACAACGGTAGTTACAGCAACTCAAGATGACCCTGCAACAGCAGACAAAGGATTTCACCAAGAATTAAAAAAACGTTTTATAGAAGGTGGGCCAGCATTCATGGGGATTGTATTATTATGTTTAATTCTAGGTTTAGCAATTGCTATAGAGAGAATTATCTTTTTAAATCTTTCTACTACGAATACAAAAAAATTAACAGCTAATGTAGAAGATGCATTACAATCAGGAGGTTTAGAGGCAGCTAAAGAAGTATGTCGTAACACAAAAGGACCTGTTGCTTCTATATTCTATCAAGGTTTAGACAGAGCAGATGGCGATTTAGAATCTGCAGAAAAAGCAGTAGTAGCTTATGGAGGTGTACAAATGGGACAATTAGAGAAAAACGTATCTTGGATTTCTTTATTCATCGCATTAGCACCAATGTTAGGGTTCATGGGAACAGTAATTGGTATGATTCAAGCCTTCGATAAAATTCAATCTGCAGGTGGTATGGATGCAACGTTAGTAGCAGGTGGTATTAAAGTAGCCTTATTAACAACGGTATTCGGACTTATAGTAGCGATTATATTACAGATTTTTTACAACTATATCGTAGCAAAAATTGATAACATTGTAAATGATATGGAAGATTCTTCTATCACTTTAATGGATTTATTATCGAAGTATAAGAAATAATAATAACTAATTTTAAAACTGAATAAATTATGCAAAAGATTTTAAAAATAGTTCTTTTATTATTAGGATTAGCTTCTATATTTTTCCTTATCAGAATTGTTTCTGCAGGAGATGAAGCTATCGAAACTGCAGCTGCAGTTGGAGACACAGGGTTAGTTAACCCAATAATGTTTGTTGCTTACTTTGTATTAGCTGTAACGCTTTTACTTGTAGTGGTATTTGTATTAGTCAATTTATTTTCAAATACATCATCATTAAAAAAGACATTAATTAGTGTTGGTGCTTTCCTAGTGCTTGTAGTATTAAGTTACGCTATGGCAACTGGTATAGAAACGCCAATGCAAGATGGAGAAATGCTTTCTGCATCTGGTTCTAAATGGGTTGGAGCAGGATTATATATGTTTTACTTTTTAGCAGTATTAGCTGGTGGAACAATGTTATTTACAGGAATTAAAAAAATGATTAAGTAATTATGGCAAAAAGATCAGCACCAGAAGTTAATGCAGGCTCTATGGCTGACATTGCCTTCTTACTACTAATATTCTTTTTAGTAACAACAGATATCGCAACAGACTCTGGTTTAAATAGAAAGTTACCGCCTTGGGAACCGCCTACAGATATTGATGTGAAAATTAAGCAAAGGAATATCTTCCAAATAACGGTTAATAAGCACGATCAAATCCAAATTAAAACACGAGGAGATGATAAAGTTATCGAACTTAAAGAGCTTCGCGGACATGTTGTATCGTTTTTAGATAACGGTGGAGGACAAGGAGAAGATGCTTGTAGATACTGTAAAGGAGATAAGCATCCTGAATCTTCAGATAATTTTAATAAAGCGGTTGTGTCTTTAGGTAATGATAGATTGACGAAGTATGAAACTTATATTTCTGTGCAAAATGAAGTTATAGCAGCATATAATGAGTTAAGAAATCGCGAGTTCCAAAGAGAATATCCAAGTACAGGGTTAAATTATGTACAGGCTAACGACATGTATCAAGATCCTCAGACCTCTCCAGAAGATAAAGAGGATTTAAAAGAGAAATTAGAGAAGATTAAGAAGATAATCCCTCAAATATTCTCTGAAGCGGAAACAAAGAAGAGTTAAATTAAATACACATAAAAGTATGTCTAAATTTAAAAAGAAAAAAGACGGAGGATTACCTCCAATTTCTACAGCATCTTTACCAGATATTGTGTTTATGTTATTATTCTTCTTTATGGTTGCCACTGTAATAAAAGAGGATAACTTAAAAATTGAAAACAAATTACCTTTCGCAGATCAAATTGAAAAATTAGATAAAAAGAAACCTATTAGTTATATCTACGCAGGGAAACCTAGTAAAAGATTTGAAAGCACAATGGGTACTGAAGCAAGAATTCAATTAAATGATAAATTTGCAAGTCCTAGTGATATTAAGGCATTTGTTGCAGCAGAAAGAGCAGCTTTAAGAGAAGACCAGGTTAACAAATTAATTATGGCACTTAAAGTAGATCAAGATGCAAACATGGGCTTAATAATGGATATTAAGAACGAGCTTAGAAAAGTAAATGCATTAAAAATTAACTACACCACTAAAAAAGGTGATGCAACTTCTAATGCAGAGAGATAGAAAATACTCTTAATTTTATATACAAGGCGTTTTGAATTTTTTCAAAGCGCCTTTTATTTTTACCTTTATCTTATAATTCTTACTTATGAAGTTTTTATTGCCTTTAGTTTTATGTTTTGTTGTAATATCTTCTACATTTAGTCAAACAGTAGAAGAGGAGTCCTTAGCTGTTGTTGATAGCTTATATAAAGAAGATCAGTTTTATATTGGTGTAACATACAATCTACTTGCATATAAGCCCAAAGGAAGCTCTCAAAATGGCTTTTCTAGCGGATTACATTTTGGATTTACAAAAGATATGCCTGTTAACAAACAAAGAAACATTGCTATTGGTGTTGGTTTAGGTTTGTCGTTTAATTCTTTCAATCAAAATATATTAATAAGTGAGGTGGATGGTAGTACTAGCTTTAGCATATTAAATGAAGCAGAAACCCCGTTTTCTAAAAATAAGTTTTCTATGCATTTAATAGAATTACCTATAGAGTTCCGTTGGCGAACCTCTACAGCCAAAGATTATAAATTTTGGCGTATTTATGCAGGTTTTAAATTAGGTTACAGCTTTGTAAATAGTTCTAAATTTGTAGGAAACACCACAAAAATTAAATTAAATAATATCGACAGATTTAATAGGTTTCAGTATGGTATAAGCTTAAGTGCAGGTTATAATACTTGGAATTTTTATGCCTATTATGCCTTAAATCCAATATTCGATAAAAATTCTAAAATAGATAATACTGTTATAGACGCAAAAGCTTTAAAAGTCGGTTTAATGTTTTATATTTTATAATGTAACTAATTATAAAAAAAAGCAACTTAGTTGGTGCCCCAATAATTTAATAGAATTAATTGTGGTATAAAACCAATACAAAAACCTATTATTAATTCTATACTAGTATGCGCTTTTAAATGTAATCTGGAAGTTGCAATTGCACCCGTAATTAATGCTATTAATGCGAGAGAACCATTAATATTTATACTAAAGTTTTTAGAAATCCCAAGAGCAAACATAAACACTCCAGCAATAGCAATCATGTGTATACTTGCTTTAAACTCTAATACAGCCAAAATAAGACAACTTAGAGTAGAGATTAAAATACCTATAAAGAAATAATGAAGCTCTATAATTTGATTAGAAGGTAAAACTCTTTTAATAACTAGTAGTATAATTAGGGCATTAATAACTAGTGGGATAACACGTTCTTTTGTAGTTTTTAAATATATAGAGTGTGTTTTACCAAGTGTTTTTAATAAAAAATAAATAAGTATAGGTAATAAAATAGTAAGTATACTTATAGAGATTAATTTAGCTTGTATTAACTCGTTAGTGAAATGACGAGGAGATTTTGAAAAATAAAAGATTACACCTAATAAAGGCATTATTAAAGGGTGAAAAATAAAAGAAATACTCCTAAGTACTGAATTCATTATATTTTTTTACGTAATCTAGCAACCGGGATATCTAATTGTTCTCTGTATTTTGCCACAGTTCTACGAGCTATAGGATAACCTTTTTCTTTTAAAATTTTAGATAAAGCTTCGTCTGTTAAAGGTTTCTTCTTGTTCTCTTCTTGTATAACAGTTTCTAGAATTTTTTTAATTTCTCTTGTTGAAACTTCCTCTCCCTTGTCATTCGTCATAGATTCAGAAAAGAACTCCTTTATTAATTTAGTTCCATAAGGCGTGTCTACGTATTTACTATTAGCAACTCTAGATACGGTAGATACATCCATTTCAATTTCGTCTGCAATATCCTTTAAAATCATTGGGCGCAATTTGCGTTCATCACCAGTTAAAAAGTATTCTTTTTGGTAATGCATAATGGCACTCATGGTTACAAACAGCGTTTGTTGTCTTTGCTTAATGGCTTCTATAAACCATTTTGCTGCATCTAGTTTTTGTTTAATAAAGAGTACTGCATCTTTTTGAGATTTAGACTTATCCTTAGATTCTTTATAGCCTTTAAGCATATTATTATACTCTCTAGACACATGTAGTTCTGGAGCGTTTCTACCATTAAGTGTTAATTCCAATTCGCCATTAACAATTTTTATAGCAAAATCAGGAACCACATGTTCTACTATTCTATTATTTCCTGAGTATGAACCGCCTGGTTTTGGGTTTAAACGCTCTACTTCGTGTATAGCATCTTTTAATTGCTCTTCAGTTATGTCAAACTTTTGAATTAATTTTTTATAGTGCTTTTTAGTAAACTGCTCAAAAGCTTTATTAATAATATCTGATGCTAATTCAACATCTGGAGTTTGTTCTTTTCTAGCTAATTGAATACTTAAACATTCTTGTAAATTACGAGCTCCTACACCAGCAGGGTCCAATTGATGGACTATATGAAGTACGTCTTCAATTTTATCTTCTGTAGTATATACATTTTGTGTAAAAGCTAAATCATCCATAATATCGCTTAGCTCTCTACGTATATATCCACTTTCATCTACGCTACCTACTAAAAACTCAGCTATATCACGCTCTTCATCATTTAAACGATAGGTATTTAACTGAGATTTTAAATGCTGTGTAAAAGAAGTACCAGAGGCATAAGGAATGCTTTTTTCGTCATCATCTGCACTGTAGTTATTTACACTAGTTCTATAATCTGGGATTTCGTCATCGCTTAAATAATCATCGATGTTAATATCCTCAGTATTTATAGAGTCGTTATCATCATACTCGTCTAAAGTATTATCAAAGTCATCATCAAATTCACTTTCTTTTTCTTCTTTACCGCTATCTAATGCTGGATTTTCTTCTAGTTCTTGCTTTAAACGTTGCTCAAATGCTTGTGTAGGCAACTGTATCAATTTCATTAATTGAATTTGTTGCGGAGACAATTTTTGGGATAATTTGAACTGTAAATATTGTTTAAGCATACTTCTTTTTAGGGTTTTTATAAAAATAAAAAAACAATCTAAATAATAGTATATAAATAGATTGTTTTTATAATTATATATGACATTTTTTAATGTCTGTATTTTTTATTAGAATTCTGCATTCTGTGGCGTTCTAGGGTAAGGTATTACATCACGTATGTTACTCATACCAGTTGTGAACATTACTAAACGCTCAAAACCTAATCCAAATCCAGAATGGACAGCAGTACCATATTTACGTAAATCTAAATACCACCATAGTTCTTCTTCTGGAATATCTAAAACGGCCATTTTTTCTTTTAAAACATCTAAACGTTCTTCACGTTGAGACCCTCCAACTATTTCTCCAATACCAGGGAATAAAATGTCCATTGCACGAACGGTTTTACCATCTTCATTTAAGCGCATATAGAAGGCCTTAATATTTGCAGGGTAATCAAATAAAATTACAGGGCATTTAAAATGCTTCTCAACTAAAAAACGCTCATGTTCAGATTGTAAATCTGCACCCCATTCGTTAATTAAGTAATTAAATTTCTTCTTTTTGTTTGGCTTACTGTTTCTTAAAATATCTATAGCTTCAGTATAACTAACACGCTTAAAGTTATTGTCGGTAACAAATTTTAATTTTTCAATTAAACTTAATTCACTACGTTGCGCTTGTGGTTTTGTTTTCTCTTCATCGGCTAATCGTTTATCTAGAAACTGTAAATCGTCCATGTTATGTTCTAGAACATAAGAAATAACAGATTTCATAAAATCTTCAGCTAAATCCATATTTCCAGCTAAGTCCATAAAGGCAACTTCAGGTTCAATCATCCAAAATTCAGATAAGTGACGTGACGTATTCGAGTTTTCTGCTCTAAACGTTGGTCCAAAAGTATAAACTTTACCTAAAGACATCGCGTATGTTTCTGCTTCCAATTGTCCAGAAACGGTTAAGTTAGTATCTTTTCCAAAAAAGTTTTGAGAATGATCTACTTCTCCAGTTTCTGTTAATGGCGGATTTTTTTGATCTAATGTGCTTACACGAAACATTTCTCCTGCACCTTCAGCATCACTTCCTGTAATGATTGGGGTATGCATGTAATAAAAGCCATTTTCATTAAAATACTTATGTACTGCAAATGATAATGCAGAACGTAAACGCATTACTGCACTAAACGTATTGGTTCTAGTTCTTAAATGCGCATTCTCTCTTAAAAATTCAAAAGAGTGTTTTTTAGGTTGAATAGGGTAGCTGTCAGGATCTGAATCTCCTAAAATTTCAATAGAAGTAACTGCTATTTCAACGTTTTGTCCTTTTCCTTGACTTTCAATTAAATCTCCTTTTATATGTACGGCAGCTCCTGTTGTGATGCGTTTTAATAAGGCCTCGTCTGTGTTTTCAAAATCAACAACACACTGTATATTATTAATAGTAGACCCATCATTTAAAGCAATAAAACGATTTGCTCTAAACGTTCTTACCCATCCTTTAACTTCTACTTCCTGTAGCGTCGTCTGTTTTAATAATTGTGCAACTGTGCTCGGTGTCATTTTTATAAAATTATTTTAAATACAAATGTAATTTTTTATTGTAATTATTCCATGTTTTCTGGCTTGCTTTCCTCGTCGCTCTCTTCTGGAATAATATTTATTGTTGGTTTTTTTAATGTTTCTTTATTTGCAATACTCTTTTCTAAAGACAATAAAAGAGATGGTAACAGTAATAAATTAGATAACATTGCAAATAATAGTGTAGCAGAGACTAAGGCTCCCAAGGCAACTGTTCCACCAAAACTAGAAATGGTAAATACCGAAAACCCAAAGAATAATACAATAGAAGTATAAAACATACTTACTCCTGTTTCTCTTAGTGCTGCGTATACAGATTTTTTAATTCTCCAATTATTAGCTTGTAACTCTTGTCTGTATTTTGCTAAAAAGTGTATGGTGTCATCTACCGAAATACCAAAAGCAATACTAAATACCAATATAGTGGAAGGTTTTATAGGAACGCCCAAATAGCCCATTAACCCTGCCGTTACAACTAGTGGTAATAAATTAGGGATTAAAGACACTATAATCATCCTAAACGAACGGAACATGTAAGCCATAAATAATGAAATTAATAAAATGGCTAATGATAAAGAGATGGCTAAGTTTTTAACTAAGTAAGTGGTCCCTTTTTGAAATACTAGAGCTTTCCCCGTCATGGTTACGTTGTAACGTTCTTTAGGAAATACTTTATCAATTTTATTAAGAAGATCTTCTTGAATGCGTTTCATTTTATCTGTACCAATATCCTTCATAAACGTTGTAATACGGGCATATTGGCCAGTACTATCTACAAAATTATTAAGCATATTAATGTCTCCTGAAGCTGAGTTTTTAATGTAAACAGAAAGAAATAGATTCTCTTGAGAGGTTGGTAACTGATAATATTTAGGATTACCATTAGAGTAAGCTTGTTTAGAGTATTTAACTAAGCTTACTACAGAAATTGGTTTAGATAATTCTGGAGTTTCTGTAATTAAATCTTCTAACTCATTCATGCGTTTAAGAGTTGCCAATTTCATGACTCCTTTTTTACGCTTTGTGTCTACCATAATTTCTAATGGCATAATACCATTAAACTCATCTTCAAAGAATCTAATGTCCTGAAAAAACTCGGCCTTTTTAGGCATATCTTCTATAAGGCTTCCAGAGATTTTTATTTTATAAATACCAATAATACAAACAACTAAAAGTATTAAGGAGGTTAGGTAAATTGCTATCCTTTTTTCTTTTACCATACGCTCCATCCAATTTACGAAACCTCCAATCCATCGTTTGTTTAAATGTTCTAAATGGCGGTCTTTTGGGTACGGTAAAAACGTATAAATTATTGGAATAATTAGAATACAAAGTATAAATATGGCAAGTATACTTAAAGACGCAACTACCCCAAATTCTTTTAATAATTTACTTTCTGTTATTATAAAAGTTGCGAAACCAGAGGCAGTAGTAACATTAGTCATTAACGTGGCATTACCAACCTTAGTAATTACACGTTGTAATGATTTAACCTTGTTACCATGCAATTTTACTTCGTGTTGGTATTTGTTAATTAAGAAAATACAGTTTGGTATACCTATAACAATAATTAATGGTGGTATTAGTGCGGTTAGTACAGTAATTTCGTATTTAAGAAGCCCTAATATACCAAGCGTCCACATTACCCCAATACATACAACAATAAGCGAAATAAATGTAGCGCGGAAGGATCTAAAAAATAAAAAGAAAATTAACGAAGTAACCAATAACGCAGCAATAACAAATATGTTTATTTCGTCTACTATGTTCTGCGAGTTAAGCGTTCTTATGTAAGGCATCCCAGAGACCCGGACATCTAAATCGTACTTAGCTTCAAAGGCATCTATATGCTTTATAAGTGTATTCATTACAAAATCCTTACGCTCAGGCTTATTAATGATATCTTTTTTTAGATATATAGCTGTACGAATGGTTTTTGTTTTTGTATTAAATAAAAAATTGTCATAGAAAGGGTATTTTTTAAATAACTCTTCCTGTAGCGTATCTATTTGAGCTAAAGAAGTAATTGAATCTTTTATAAAGGGCTCTAATTCAAATTTTTCGTCTTTAGTGTTCTTAACTAGTTTTTGTAAGTCTTTTATAGAAACTACTGTTTCTACTTCTGTTTCATTTCTAAACGTATCAGATAATGCGTTCCATGCGTTTAATTTTTCAACTGTAAATAAAGTAGAATCTTTAACTCCTAATACAATTAGGTTACCTTCTTCTCCAAAAATGTCTAGAAATTTATTGTATTCTTGATTTACTTCGTGGTCGTCTGGTAATAAATTAGCTTCTGTATACGTAAAACGCATGTACTTCCATTGCGTACTTAACAGAACAGTTGCAATAATGACACCTAATAAAATAAGAATTTTATTACGCAAGATAATTCTTGCTACAATGTCCCAAAATTGTGATTTTTTAATTTTTGACATAGAACCTTACAAACAAGCCGCAAAGGTATGGAAAACAGATAGATTTACTGTATAAAAATGAAATTATAATGTAATATTAAAAGTGAACTTAAAAGCAATGTTATCATCCGTTCTTGGCAAATGATAAGCCCCGTATCTATAAGAGAAACTTAAACCAAAACCGAAGAGCAATTTGTTTATTTCAAAGCCAGATTCTGTGTAGCCTTTATTAAGGGTGTTAAATGTTATATTTTGATGCCTATTTTTGTTAGTCATGTCACCAAATGCAAACCTTGAAATAAGTACTAATTGAGGATTAAAATTCTTTGAAATATGAAAAGGCTTTAAGTAATGTTTAAAAATTAAAGTTGCAAACCTATCAGAAAAGAATTCATTAAAATACATGGTTTCAAAACTGTTTATTCCAGCAACAGAAAACCGTTGCAAAATAGTTTCTTTGGTAATATTATTTGGGTAGGCATGATATAAATGTGTTAGGGGCGCATCTCCTTGTGCTAAACCTGCAGAAAAAGTGGTTATTGAAAACGATTCTTTATTGTGGTTTACCTTATGAATAGTCCTAAAATCGAGTTTTGAAAAATTAAAGTCGGCATTAAGAATGTCTTTAAAACTTTTGGTATACTGCAATGTGAATTTGGGATAGCCTTCCTTTATTATTTTTTTACTTTCAGTATCGTATTCATCACGAGGGTTCCATTGTAAAGCTATTTTAGCTGTAGTGGTTTCGTAAGACCCAAAAGACTCTCCATTTAATAAATAATTGTAATCGTAGGTTGGACGAATATTACTTGTTGCAAATTCTACCTCAGATAGTAACTTAGGATTAATTTCGTGTTCCAAAGCTACCTTTGTAGTAATATGTTTATGAAAAAGATCTATGTTTAATAATCGTGGTTCAAAAAAAGAAAAGAAACGCTTATCTGTTAAAAATTTTGAGCTTCCTGTTTCTTGTAAATCGTCTGTATAAGCTACGTTTATCCATGTTTTAGTCTCAGGAGCAATTCTAAACCCACCACCAATGCTATATTTTATTTTTTTATCTACAAAACCATAAACAACATAGCTGTTTATTCTATATTTTTCTGAAAAACCATCGTTAGTTACACCACCTAATCCAGTTCTAAAACCCTCGTACTGATTAAATTTTACCAAATATCTTAAATCGAAGTTTAAGACTTTTGTTGGGAAATAGCCATTGCCCAGTTGTTTTATAAAGGTGTTTTTTTTAATTGAATCTTGAGTAGCAATACTGTCGTTTTGAACTTGTGATTGAGCAGCAAGTGCAATAAGTAGTAAGAAGACAAGAAGTCCACGTTTTATCATATAAATTAGTCTAATAGCGATTTAATAGATTGCGTTAATACAGATTCAATATTTGTTCTGTAACCTAATTCTTTAAGTACAATCTCTCCTTTTTGGTTAATTACAATGTTTGTTGGGTAGCTTTGTACACCATACATTGTAATGACATCATTTGCGTTAGGGGCTATTTTATAATCAAATTTATGTTCTTTTAAAAACTGTTTAACGGAGTCTTTTTTATTAAAAGTTATGGCAATAAACACTACAGCTTCACTTTTAAATGTATCAACAACATTATTTAAACTTGGTATTTCCATAACACAAGGGCCACACTTAGTAAACCAAAAGTTTAAGACAACTACTTTTCCTTTAAGGTTTGATAATTTAGTCGTATTACCCTCTATATCGCTTACAATAAAGTCTAATGCTTTTTCTCCTGTTTCAAAATAAGCTTCTGGGCTTTTTTCTATTCGTGTTGAAGTGCTATTAGTTTGTTTAAAAATAATCGATTTCAGTTGTCCTTGCGTATTAGCATAAAATAGAGGCGTATAATTGGGGTTAGCCATAAGTTCCATTTGTGCTTTTGGTAGAATTTCTCCACGCTCGGTAAACAATAATACATCTGGTGTAACTTTAATTTGCATTGTTTTTATGTCATCGTTAGATAATAAGTGTTGATCGCTGGGGATAAACTTATAATCTTGAGCCTTACAAAACGTTATTTGTAAGGTTATTAGAAGAAAAATAAAAGGTTTTAGAAACTGCATAGTATTATATCTTCACCAAAAGTATTAAAATAGGCGCTAAAAAAAGCGACTATTATGTCGCTTTTAACTTTTATACTTTCATTATCTCATTTTCTTTAGTAGAGAATATCTCATCAATTTTCTTTACAAAAGTGTCGGTGAGATTCTGGATATCTTGTTCTGCACTTTTTTGTACATCTTCAGAGGCATCTTCGGTTTTTTTAATATCGTTGTTTGCTTCTTTACGCGCATTTCTTATACCAACTTTTGCATGTTCGGCTTCTGCTTTTGCTTGTTTTGCTAATTCGCGTCTACGTTCTTCTGTTAAAGCTGGGACATTTATAATTATGGTTTCTCCATTATTCATAGGGTTAAAACCTAGATTAGCATAAGCAATACCACGCTCTATTTCCTGTAGCATATTTTTTTCCCAAGGTTGTACCGTAATCGTTCTACCATCTGGAGTATTAACATTTGCTACTTGACTTAAAGG
>NZ_JBSHNS010000526.1:0-5961 GCF_053601635.1 Pontimicrobium sp. MEBiC01747 | reverse complement strand
ATCCCTAGCGATTTAGCTTATGGTGCTAGAGGAGCAGGTGGTGTTATTCCTCCAAACGCTATTCTAATTTTCGATGTAGAATTAATGGGAATTAAATAATTAAAAATGCTATTTAATATAACTTCTTTTTAAAATATTTTTTTAGAAAGTAAGTAACGAAAATAAATTTTAGGCGTCTCATTTTGCATGAGACGCTTTTTTATGCGTACAATTTATTATTTTCAATCAATCAAAATCAAACCACAATGAAAACTAAATCCTTATTCCTTCTTTTTATAGTAATTATATCTAGCTGCTCTAAGAGTATAAATTATACTCCAGAGTATAAAGCGCAAACAGCTGGGCGTTATTTGTTTAGCCAAGATGAAGTTATAGACGTATATTATAAAGACAATACATTATTTTTAAAATGGAGAGGCGCAGATAAAATAAAGCCTATTGTACTAGATGACAATAAGTTTTCTGTAATAGAAATGAATAAAATGATTCATTTTGTAGAGCATCCAGAAACAAAAAAAAGATACTTGTCTAAAATATCGGAAACAGATGAAACTGCAATCTCTTACGATTATGTAAAAGTAGAAGATAGCTTTAAAGTACCCAGTATGTATTTAAAAGAAAAAGAGTATAATAAAGCTTTGTTAGGGTATTTAGAAATTCAGAAAAAAGACTCCACTAGTGTATTTTTAAATGAACGTTCTTTTAATAGATATGGCTACAAATTACTGCGAGATAAAAAGTACGAAGATGCTATAGGTGTCTTTAAAATTAACGTAGCATTATATCCAGAAAGTGATAATGTTTATGATAGTTTAGCAGAAGCCTATTTAGGCTCTGGAGATAGTTTACAGGCTTATAATAATTATAAAAAAGCATTAGAGTATAATAATAGTAATAGAAGAGCAAAGCGTTATGTAGAAGAGTATAATAAAATAAAAAAGGATACATTGTAACATCTTTGACTTTACCTCCAAAAACATACATGAAGTTCGCTCTTTTTTTATGCTCTTTTTTGTCTTTTTATTTTTTTTATGCTCAAAATACTCCTGAGCAAAATATTTTGGATGTTTCATATGAAGTATATGAAGATTCTATTAAAAAATATAATAGAGTTGATACTACAAAAGCAATATCGGCTGCAAAACTTTATATTAAAAAAGCAAAAAAAGAAGGAGATCTAAAAAAGGAATGGAAAGGTCTATATTATATTAGTAATATATACAGATACCATAAATATTATGAGTTGAGTAACTCTGTATCAGACAGCATGCTTTCTCTATGTAAAGAATTTGGTTTTTATGATAAGATGGTAGAAACCTATCTTTTAAAGTCTATATCTAGCGAACCTGTAAAGTTTAAACGTAATATTGGCTATATGTATATTGCATTAAACATAGCAAGAAAGTATAATTATGAATATCTAGAATATAAAGTTAAAAGAAGAATTTCTAATATTTTACTTATAGTAAAGGATGACATTACGTCTATTAAATTAAATAAAGAGATTCTTCTCTTTATAAAAAACAAAAAAGATACATTAAAAAACAAAAAAATAGATGTTGATGTTCATTTTAAAGGGACATGTAATTTCCTTGTAAAGAATTATATAAATCTTAAAATAGAAGATTCAGCAAATTACTACAACAATATTTTAAAATCTAAGCTATTTAAAGAAGGAAATAAAGATGCTTATTTTGAAAGAGAATTTTATTTAAATAAATCAGAAATCTCCTTTATTAAGGACGATTATGATTTGGCCGAAGAACATTTGAATAATTCTCTAGAATATGCAAGCCCCAATGACCCTATTGGTAGAGAGTTTCAAAAAGCTTATTTATTAGGGAGAATAGCTTTTAAAGAAAAAAAATATAATGAATGCATTAATATAATAGAATCTCATTTAGAAATAAATTCTTGTGTAACGGATAACGAAGGAATGTTTACAAAAGATTGCTACCAGTATTTAGGTCAATCTTATAAGGAATTAAACAATTATGAAAAAGCTAGTTTTTATTATGAAATGCACATAAATTCTATATTAGAATTTGAAAAATTAAGAGGAAAGACAATAGACAAGTATAAAGTAGATGAATCACTCCGGTTTCAAGACGAAATAAAACTGCTAAAGTTAAAAAAGAAAGAACAAAAGAATAAAGTTAACATAACTGTTACCATCGCTTTTCTAGTGTTTTTAAGTTTCATTATATATTTTTTCTACAATAGAAGAAAAAATAAGCAGAAGCTTAACAAGCTTCTTATAACAATTAATAATAATAAACCTATTATATCTAATAGTGTTAAAGAATCATTTGTAGTAAAAGATGTTAGTATTTCTATAAAAGAAGAAACAATTAAAAAAATAGAAAAAGGACTCGATAAACTTGAACAAGAAAAGTACTTTTTAAAACCTGATTGCTCTGCTCCAAATATTGCAAAAAAGTTAAAAACAAATGCAAACTATGTTTCTAAAGTTATTAAACAAAAATATCATAAAAAATTTAATGTTTATATAAATGATCTTCGAATTAACTATGCAATAACTCGTTTAAAAGAAGATTCAAAATTTAGATCATATTCTATAGAATCTATTAGTAAAGAACTAGGGTACAAAAGTGCAGACACTTTTACTAAACACTTTAAACAGGCTACAGGTGTTTTGCCCTCAAAATATATAAAGAAAGTTAGTTCTTAAGTAGAAGAAAGAAATTTCTTTCTTCTACTTGGTTTGTTTTTTAACAGAATAGGCAACTAAATTTAAAGAATTTTAGCACTTATTTTTTTCCATATCCTCTTTAATAGAAAAGCAGACACTATTGCAGAAATAGTTGTAGAGATTGCTAATGTGGTTTCTCCATATATCCAATAACCAGTAGAGAACATACAACTGTATATTAAAACTAATCCTAGTAACATAGCAATAATTCCTGAAGGAACACTCCAACCTTCATGATTTTCTATAAGTTCTATATTCTTACTTTGCGCATTTGCTATTACAGATTTCCATCCAGGACCACCAGGCTGTGTTTTTTTATAAAAACTTTCAAGAACTTCTTCCTTTTCAGGTTTAGTTACAAATGTAGCTATTAACCAAATAATAGTAGTTGTAAATACTACAAATGGTAATTCTCCCCATTCTGGAAAGATACCATCAACACTATCAAATAAAAATGATTTTACAGAGTCTATTGTTAAAATTAAAGTAATAATACCAGAAGCAAACATAGCAGTTATTTCACTCCAAGCATTAATACGCCACCAGAACCAACGTAAAATAAATATGAGTCCCGTACCAGCACCAAACACTAATAATAAATTAAAAATTTGCATGGCATTTTGCATTAATAAAGCAACAATAGCACTAATAACCATTAAAACAACGGTAGATATTCTACCAACAGCTACTAATTCTTTTTCTGTAGCTTCGGGCTTAATTTGTTGTTTGTAAAAATCAAAAACAATGTAAGATGACCCCCAGTTTAATTGCGTAGAAATAGTACTCATATAAGCAGCAATTAAAGAAGCCAATACAATACCAAGTAATCCACTTGGTAGTTTAGTAAGCATGGCAGAGTAAGCTAAATCATGTCCTAATTTATCTTCTGCAATGTTTGGAAATGCTTCATGTATGCTCGCTATGTCTGGAAACACAACTAAAGAGGCTAATGCAACAAGAATCCATGGCCATGGGCGTAAAGCATAATGCATAATGTTAAAAAAGAAAGTGGCACCAATGGCATGATTAGCATCTTTTGCAGCTAGCATTCTTTGTGCAATATAACCGCCGCCACCAGGCTCAGATCCTGGACTCCAAGTACTCCACCATTGCACAGCTAAAGGAATAATTAATAATGTTATTAAAGCTGTTTTATCATTAAAATCTGGTAAAATAGATAATTTATCGGTTACATTTTCGTTAGTTAATAAGGCTTCAAGGCCTCCAACTTCAGGAATATTTATTAAATAAACAGCAGCTCCAATAGCACCAGCCATAGCTACGAAAAATAAAATAAAATCGGTGTAAACAACACCTTTAAAACCACCAACAGCACTAAAAATAACAGTAATTAGTCCAGCACTTATTACAGTTTGCCATGGTTCTAACCCTAACATAATACCGCCTATTTTTATAGCGGCTAAGGTTACGGCAGACATTGTTATAACATTAAAAATAACCCCCAAATACAAGGCTCTAAACTTTCTTAAAAAGGTTCCTGGCTTACCAGAATATCTTAAAGCGTAAAACTCTAAGTCTGTATTTACTTTAGATTTTCTCCATAATTTAGCATAAACAAAAACAGTTAATAATCCTGTAATTAAAAAGGCCCACCATACCCAATTTCCAGAAACACCATTAGATCTTACTATATCTGTCACTAAGTTAGGCGTATCTGTAGAAAATGTAGTAGCTACCATAGATAGCCCTAAAAGCCACCAAGGCATTGTTCTACCAGATAAGAAAAATTCTGTAGAATTCTTTCCAGACTTTTTAGAGACCCAGATACCTATAAAAAGGGTAATTGAGAAAAAGATTATAATTAATGCATAATCGAGCATCGATAAATCTACCATAGTTTTAATTGTTGTTTTGATTATTAATATTTAAGATTCTTTCCTTAGTTAGTTTTTGGTAGTTTCTTCCTATAGGAATCTTTCGGTTTGCTATTTCTATTATATTACCTTCAATAGCATCTATTTTATTTATAGAAATAGTATAAGACCTATGCACGCGCATAAAGTTAGATTGAGGTAACTCTTCTGTTATTGTTGTCAATGATTTATGTACAACATAATCATCTAGAGTTGTAATAACCTTAATATAATCTTTTAAGCTTTCTATTATAAGAATATCATTAAGGTTAACCTTAACTAGTTTTTTATTTACTTTTAAAAAAATATGCGGGTCATGTTGTATTAAAGTGTCATTAGCATTAGTACCAATATAAACTTGTTGATATACCTTATTTATTGTTTTTAAAAAACGATTAAAAGGAATTGGTTTAACCAAATAGTCTAAAATATTAAGTTCATAACTTTTAACGGCATATTCTCTGTAGGCCGTTGTTATTACAATTAAAGGCTTATGTGTTAAATTTTCAATAAAAGTAAAACCAGATATTTGCGGCATGTTAATGTCTAAAAAAATAACATCAATTTTTTCCTGCTCTAAAATACCATAAGCTTTTAAAGGCGAGGTTAAGGTTGCGACTACTTCTATATGATCAAAATTTTTTAAATGATCTTCAATTACCTTTATAGCCAAGGGTTCGTCATCAATTATAACACATTTGATTTTCATTTAATTGGGATTTTAAGAAGTAAGGTATAAGTATCATCAACTATTTTTGTCTCTAAAATATAATCATTCGAAAATAATAAATTTAACCTTCTTTTTGCATTTGTAATACCTATTCCGTGTTTTTCGTTTTGAACTATTTCAGGATTAAAAGTATTAGTTAGTTTAAACTCTAATAAATTATTTTTTAAAACTTTAAAAGCCATATTAATTTTAACAAAATCGTTGTCTTTTAAACCATGTTTAAAACAATTTTCTACAAAAGTTAAAAATAATAATGGAGGAACCTTAACATCTTCAATATTTCCAGTTATATCCATTTCTACCTCTATTTTATCTTTAAAACGTATCCGTTCAATGTCAATATAGTTATTTAAATGGTTTATTTCCTCATGAAGACTTGCTTTTGAGCTGCTCACTTCATACAAAACATACTGCATTAAGCCAGATAATTTTAGTATTAAACGTGGCGCTTCATCAGATTTCTCTAAAGTTAAGGCATATAAGTTATTTAATGTATTAAAAAAGAAATGTGGTTGTATTTGTGATTTTAAAAAATTTAACTCAGTTTTTAACTGAATTTCTTTTAATTGCTCAGATCGTTTCCTTTCTAAAATCCATTCGGCAGTTAACTTAATAGTAGTTACTAATGCCACATCGTATATTCC
>NZ_JBSHNS010000525.1:0-3722 GCF_053601635.1 Pontimicrobium sp. MEBiC01747 | reverse complement strand
GCCATGGGTTTTAATACTTTTTACTTATTCAATAACCAAATATGGAAACATAAATCGGTTTTGGGACTATTTTCTTTGGTCCTTTACAATACTATTTTCTTTACTTTTAATAATATTGAAAAAAGTTGAATTCAACCAATCTTATATTTATTTCAATAATAAACCATATAAATACGAATCTATAAAGAGTTTTAATTCTTTTGAGATTAATCAAAGCGTTTATTATATTTTCACCACTAATTCAAAAAGTATTTTCAAAAAATATCACATCACACAACTTAAAGGTTTTAGTCTTTTTTCTATTTTTAAAACAATTGTGGGAAACAAGAATCTTTCAAATGAATCTTTTACAGAGTTTATAGCTCTGTTAGACGAAAAATCTAATATCAAGTAATTATTTATCAATACTTTTAAATACAATTATGTCTACTGAATTAAAAAATACTTTTAATCAAGAAAACTGGAATAATTATGCATCATTATTTGAAGATAATTGGTCAAATTCTGAAGAGCAAATTATTCTTTTAAAAGCACTTTCAGGAAACCAAAAAATAAGCATGGTTATTTGGGGGCACTTAGAAAATAATAGTATGTGTTGGATACATACAAAAGTTCCAGCTTTAGATAATTTAAAACCTGTAGATTGTATTAAGAGCGGCAAATTAAAAAATAAGTTAATTAACTGCCTTATGAGTTTTCCTTTCTAAAACCACCCCTTCCCACGCTTCAATTTTTTCTTAAAAGTAGCTAAACTATCTTCGCCTTTAATATCTATACGTTGTACTTCGTAATTATTTTTAAACGGAAATATATTTACACGGTTCCCTATACGTAAGCCATATGCAATTCTATTATTATTTAATGTCTTAAAAAAGGCTAATTGCTCCTCTCCTTTTCTAGGGAATTTACCATACGGATAGGCTAGTGTGTTGTGTATTTCTAGGTTATGCTCTACAATAAATGCTTTACATTTATCGAAATCCTCTTGTATGTCTTCAACAGACATATCACTATAATTACCATGTGCATAAGAATGTAATCCTAGCTCTATAGTTTCAGGAGCTAATGATTGTAACTGCGCAACACTCATAATAGGCTCTGTGCCATCATTCCAGTCATCGGTACCACCAACGTATTGAAATGGAATGTAAAAACTGGCTTTTAGCTCATATTTTTGTAATAAAGGATATGCATATTCAAATTGATTAACATACACGTCATCGAACGTAATAATTACAGCTTTGTCTGGATAATCACTCGGTCCTTTTAAAGCCTGCAAATCTTTAAAATGTAACGTTGTATAGCCGTTATCTTTTAAAAACTTAAATTGTTCTTCCAATTTTTCTATAGAAATTGTAAGCCCTACACTATTGGTAGTAGCTTCACTAACATTGTGATACATTAAAACTGGAAGTTTTGGCATTGTAGAATTATTTATTTTAATAAAATCTTAGTAAATTCATTACTTTTGACACAAATATAATAAGTGTTATTTAATATCCTTAAATAAAACCAACGTCTTTAAATGATAAGTGCCGTAGCCATAACCTACAACGAGGAAATACATATTGAAAGCTATATAAAAAGCCTATCGTTTGCCGATGAGATTATTATTGTGGACTCCTTTAGTACAGACAGAACAGTTGAGCTTGCTAAAAAAAATGGAGCTAAAGTTATACAGCATCCCTTCGAAGATTTTTCGAAACAAAAAAACTATGCTATTTCGCAAGCAACATACGATTGGATTGTTTTTTTCGATTTAGATGAAACTATTCCTAACGTTTTAGCAAACGAAATTGTAGACACTATAAATTCTGAAGACGCGTTAAAAGCATATCGTGTAAAGCGTAATTTTCATTTTATGGGAAAACGAATAAAGTATAGCGGTTTTCAAACTGATGTTTCTGTTCGTTTATTCAATAAAAACTATTGTAAATATAACGGTAAACCTGTTCATGAATCTATAGAAACCAACGAAAAAGTTGGGTTATTAAAACATGCTGCAGATCACCATACGTACAAATCGTTTGATAATTATAACGAGAAATTAAGCCTGTATAGCAAACTGCAAGCCGAAGCTTTATACAAAAAAAATGTACGCCCAAATCTATATCACTTTTTATTTAGACCTTGGTACCGCTTTATGCATCAATACTTTTTAAGGTTGGGTATTTTAGATGGTAAAGAAGGATTTATAATTTGTTATGTCCATGCCTTTTCGGTTTATAAACGCTACATACAACTATGGGCTATGTACAGAAAAATAGATTAGATGCAGAACGTTTTTTTAGAATCTCATAATATAAAGAATCCTAATAACGGATTTGGTCAATTTAATTATCATTTAATTAAAGGATTGTATCGTGCCAATATTCCAGATTTTAAAATGACGTTGCATGCTAAAGATACTAAGCCATTAAAAAAAGAATTTGGTGATTATTTTAAGTATAAAACGTACCGTTCTATTTCTAGACAACCTTTATTTAGAATTAGAACGAAATATGATGTTTGGCATTGCTTAAACCAAAACATAAAAATAGAACCTCATCATAATATTCCGTATGTATTAACAGTACACGATGTTAACTTTATAGCTGAAGTTTCTAGTGATTTAAACCATGAAACCAATAAACGGTTTATTGAAAAGCTGAATAGAAGTAGTGCCATCACCTATATTTCGGAATATGCTAAAGCGTCTACTCATAAATATTTTGATGTACCAAATGTTCCTGAGCATGTTATCTATAATGGTAACCCCATGCGAGTACTTTTGGAAACAGAAACCTACCCTGTAAAACCGAAAACCAATCGTCCGTATTTATTTTTTATTGGGGCTTTAAATGCCCGTAAAAACGTCCATACTTTGGTTGAGATGCTAGAACTATTACCAGATTACGATTTAATTTTAGCTGGACACCACACGAGTAATTATGCAAAAACAACATTAGCTAAAGCAATAGCTAAAACAAAAACGGAACAACGTGTACATATTGTAGGGACTATTAATGCTATTGAAAAACAATACTATTTACAAAACTGTGCTGCTTTTGTATTTCCGTCGTTATTAGAAGGTTTTGGCATTCCGCCAATTGAAGCCATGCGTTTTGGTAAACCTGTGTTTTTATCTAACCTAACGTCGCTTCCAGAAATTGGTGGAGAGTATGCCTTTTATTGGGATAATTTTGACCCAGAATACATGAAAACAGTTTTTGAAAACGGCATGCATACTTACGAAAGCAATAAGGCAAAATATACGGCTGCCTATGTAGAACGTGCTAACAGTTTTAATTGGGATACTGCAGCTTTGGAATATGCGAATGTTTATAGGAGTCTACTGTAAACCAAAAATAGGCTTTACCCAATTTTTAATTCTATACTTATCTAAAATAGCATCGTCTATTTCTACATAAGGCGAATTCACGAAATCTTCAGGGATTTCAATATTATTTTCATCGATAACCAATATATTTTGTGGATTGTAAAAATCGTAATTAACGATATCTGTATTGGTTGTAATTAACTTTTTACGATAGCCTAGTGCTTCAAAAATTCTAAACGATAATCCTATTTGGTCGTTACGCTGTATTTCTACAATAATTTTAGATTTTAAAATCATACGTTCTACTTGCTCAATAGATTGGTGTTCGGTAATAATTTCAACATGTTCAGCATGCATTGGTGTACCATTAAATACTTTAATGTTGTACGTCCACCCTTTAGAC
>NZ_JBSHNS010000524.1:0-7253 GCF_053601635.1 Pontimicrobium sp. MEBiC01747 | reverse complement strand
CTTTTGGATTGTTTGTGCTCTGTGGGTTGGCAACATTATTCGTGCAACCACTTATTTATATTTATGAGAAAATATTCGGGTTAGTTTCAGACGTTTCACTATTAGAATTATCAGATACTAATTCTAAATTATTAAAGCAATTAGCTAACGATGCTCCAGGAACATTTCATCATTCTTTAAATGTTGCTAATTTAGCCGAAGCTTGCGCCAATGAGATTAGAGCTAATGCCATGTTAGTAAGGGTAGGGGCACTGTATCATGATATTGGTAAGATGAAGAATCCAACGTATTTTACAGAAAACCAATCTTCAGGTATAAATTCGCATGATGAGTTATCCTCAATAGAAAGTGCCAGAATAATTATAAATCATGTTATTGATGGTATTGAGATCGCCAAGAAAAATAACTTACCAGATCGTGTTATAGACTTTATAAGAACACATCATGGTACTAGTAGTGTTTATTATTTTTATATGAAAGAAAAAGCATTAAATGAAGATACAGATATTAATGATTTTTCATATCCAGGGCCTAAGCCTTTTAGTAAAGAAACAGCTATTTTAATGATGTGCGATAGTGTAGAAGCTGCATCCAAAAGTTTAAAAGAACCAACATCTTCTAAAATAGATATGTTTGTAGAAAACATACTTAATAAGCAAATGGATAATGGACAGTTTCTTAATGCAAACATTACTTTTAAAGAAATTCAATCTATAAAAAAAGTGCTAAAGCACAAGCTTGCAAATATTTACCATTTGAGAATTGAATATCCAGAATAATTTTTAAAAAAAAGTGCAAAAAAATGTTGCGATATCCAAGATGTTGTCTTAAATTTGCACCCGCAATTAATTGCTAGTTCATATTACATAAAAAATTGGAGAGGTGCCTGAGTGGCCGAAAGGAGCGGTTTGCTAAATCGTCGTACCCCAAAAGGGTACCCAGGGTTCGAATCCCTGTCTCTCCGCAATCTTTAGATTAATTCGGGGTGTAGCGTAGCCCGGTTATCGCGCCGCGTTTGGGACGCGGAGGTCGCAGGTTCGAATCCTGCCACCCCGACTATTAAATCTAAAATTTGGAGGCGTAGCTCAGCTGGATAGAGCATTGCCCTTCTAAGGCAACGGTCATAGGTTCGAATCCTATCGCCTTCACTCAAACCCTCGTAAACTATATTGTTTGCGAGGGTTTTGTTTTTTACAATAATTAAAAGTGTAATTCATAAAAAAGAAGCATAATACTATTGCCTTCTAAAATAATTATTTAGCTTTACTAACAATTCTTCTACTAAATGCCAAAAACGACCTCTAAAGTTCTTATCATTTTAGCTTTCATTGCTATTTATTTTATTTGGGGATCTACATACATGCTTAATAAAATAGCTGTTGAAGAGTTGCCTCCATTAATGTTGTCTTCTTTTAGGTTTACTACTGCTAGTATTTTAATTTTTATTATTGCAAAATTTATGAAACTGCCATTATCTATTACTAAAAGACAGTTTTTAAATTGCGCTATCGTTGGGTTTTTATTTTTGGTTTATGGTAATGGTGTTTTTGTTTGGGCTTTAAAGTATTTAGATAGTGGTTTTGCAGCATTGCTGGCTGCTTCTCAGCCTTTATTTGTATTATTACTAATGCGGATTCTCGATAAGAAAACAATGAAACCGAAATCTATAATTGGTGTAACTTTAGGGTTTATAGGTATGTATCTATTGGTTAGTCAAAAAGAATTGTCTTTTAATGAAGGAAGCGCCATAGGTGTTATCATGGTTTTAACTTGTGTTTTGGGTTGGAGTTATGCTAGTATCTATGTCTCTAAAGCAAATTTACCTCCAAGTTATTTTATAAGTACAGCATATCAAATGCTTACTGCTGGAATAATGTTAGCGTGTTTTAGTTTATTGTTTAGCGAAACATGGAGTTCTCCATTAAACTGGTCTGTAGACACGAGGTGGGCTGTTGTATTACTTATTGTATTTGGTGGGATTGTGGCGTTTACAGCTTTTAACTACTTATTAAAAAATGTATCTCCAGAAAAAGTGGCAACTTCTGCATACGTAAACCCTTTAATTGCATTGTTTTTAGGTTGGTATATACTAGATGAGAGTTTAACTATACAATCTATTTTTTCAGCAATAATACTATTAACTGGTGTTTATTTTATTACTTCAAAAAAGTGAATAATAATAAATGATACTAATATTAAAAAAATATTGGTGATTAAACTGTTTGTTTACTAGAGAGTTACTATTTATTAAGCAATAACTTTAAATCTTTAATAAGATAAATCAAAAAAATAATTGTTTAAATTATTACTTAACGAAAGTTTTAATTTTATAACTAACAGAATATACATAATACTTTGCTTTTCATCGAAAAAAAAGCATTGTTTATTGGAAATTTGTATTTTTGAATTATATTAATCAAAATAAAACCTGTTAGTGTGATGTAAAAATTACACTTTAAAACAAACTAACTAAACACAAAAATTATGATTAAAAATATTGTTCGATTAGGAATCCTTCTTTTAGCATTTCAAATGAATGCACAAAGTATAGAACGTCAGGTTATAGGTTCTGCAGGAACAACATTAACTAATGGAACTGTAAGTCTAGATTTTACAGTTGGAGAGTTAGCCGTTTCTACTATTACAGATGGTACTACAACTTTAACTCAAGGATTTCACCAAGGAACAGTTGCTCTACTAATTCGAGTAGATCCAGTAGTATTTTTACAAGGTGCTTTGTTAAATAATGGAGGAGGAAATTTAATGAGGGATGATTTAAGATCTTCTTATTTGCCAACAACCTCTCCTTACAGTGATGGATTAACATGTGCATCTAGTGTATTTAATGATGGGGGAACTTCTGGAACAGGACCTGTTAACGATAATATTGTTGATTGGGTTTTAGTAGAATTAAGAGATGCTAATGATAACGAATTAATTGAAGCTAGCCAATCTGCATTATTGCAAAGAGATGGTAATGTTGTTGGAGTAGATGGTGTTTCTCCTTTAGAGTTTAACATTGCTACAAAATCTTATTATATAGCAATAAAACACCGTAATCACTTATCAATTATGACATCTGCTACAGTTGCTTTATCAAGTGGTTCTGCTACTGTAGATTTTACAGATGTGAGTAATCAAATAACTTTTGGTACAGATGCTCAAACCACTTTTGGAATTCCAACTGGAGCAGTAGCAATGTGGGCAGGAGATGCTAATCAAGATGGAAGATTAAACTATCTAGGTGGATTATCTGATACGCCTTCTATAAGAGCACAAGTTTTTAACGATCCAGATAACTCCGTATTTGGAGGGCCACCTGTAGCTACATATAAATCTATTGGTTATTATGCAACTGATTTAAACATGGATGGTTTTACTGTATATTCTGGTGCAGATAGTGATGTTTTAAAATTAAGAAATAACATTTTTAATAATCCATCAAACTCAGTATTCGGAGGGCCTCCAGTTTCAACATATATCTTTACTCAACAATTACCAGAAGGAGCTAACTAATTACAGTTAAGTTTTACATAAAAAATGCCTCTAACTTTTAGAGGCATTTTTTATACAAAAAAGACTCAAAGCAACAAGTATAATTGTGTCTAATCAGAATTACCAAAACTGAAACTTTTAAAATACGGACTAAAATATACTTTAAAAGAACTTAATTCGTTCCCTACCAACCGAGGTAAGGATTAAGTTAACCATATATTGTGCTTTGAGACTTCTAACCAACCTCAAAATGATATTTAAAAGTATTATTTTTTAGAGTTGTGTAAAACCTATTTTGAGGGAAGTAGCTGTTTTGGTGAGTAAAACTATTTTTTCAATGAGTAAAAAGGATTTTTATTACGAGCCTGATTTTTTTTGTGCATTTCATCGGTATTATATGCATTAATAAATGCTTTATCAAATACTTATGTTATTTAACGACTTTTTTATAAACAAGCTTAACGGCTTTATATCTTAGCACCAATAACAGATTATTGTAATTATGAAATTTATTATTTCCATAGCCCTTTTTTTTACTATATCATTTGTATCTGCCCAGTCTAATGAGACTGTAAACATAAATAATAACACTCCTAATGCATTAAAAAAGAAGATTGAGGTGGTGGCTAATAAAGAAGCTAAAACATTACTGGTTATAAGTGTAAAAGGAGTAAAAAAAATTGAGGATTTAGATATTGAAAATTTTAATAAGAACTCTTTTTTTAATTTAATAGCTTCAAAAAAGAGGAAAAATAATGTTTGCTAAGAGTTTATTTAATATTAAATAAATATAAAGTCTGAATTAATATTCAGACTTTTACTTTCTATACTGTTATAATAAACTAACCTTTTAATCTAAAAACTTAGCTTTTAACTCTTTGGTAGGAATCATACAGGATTCTTTTTTTCCATACCATTTGTATCTATTCTTTGCAATATAGTCGTATACTTTATCTCTAATAAAACTTGGTACAATAAAGAATATCGTTAGTAAATTATTAGGAAAGCCTAATTGACTTGCTATGTGCAAAGCTGCAGACGATTTACTTTTTAAATCCTTAGTTTCGGTATATAATAATATAGAATCTGTTTTTTCTACATCTATATTAAACATATCTATTATTTGTTTACCAATATTGCTTTGTAAAGCAGCAAAACGGAAGCTGTCACTTTTATCATGTTTAATAACATATTGCACTGTTGTATTACATAAATTACATACACCATCAAACAAAATTAATTTCTTCCCCTTTGGTAAATTACTAATCATAATTAAATTATTTTACTGCTTCAACTAGTTCTAATGTATCAATATTTACATTAGTCGTAAAAATGCCATAATTTACAATAGCTTTCCCTTTTTCTATGGCATCTATAGTACCAATAGCCTTTCCATCTTGCATTCTTACTCTATCTCCTAGTTTTAATACAGGTTTAGGCTTTTCTATTTTAATTTCTTTTTTCTTTGCTTCTTTCTTTTTCTTTCTTATAACTTCTACTTTTTTCTCTGCTTCTTTTTTTACTTGAGTTTCTTTAGCTTTAATAGCTTTTTTTCTTTTGGCAGAAACTTTTTTACGTTTAGAGTTTTCTATTTGTACTAACCTAAACAACTCGGCCATTAACTCACGTTTCTTTTTATCTTCAAAATACTTTTCGCTGATATCATTAACCTTTTGACCTAAATAAATTAAACGTTGATTACTGTCGTACAGTTCTTGGTAGCTTTCTAATTTTTTCTGTATTTTTTCATTTATAGACTCTAATTTGTCTGCTTCGGATTGTTTTTTCTTCTCATTTACTTTTAGAGATTCGGATGTTTTTTCAAGTTTAGAACGTTCTTTTTGTAATTTAGCTATAGTAGCATCAAAACGAACTTTAGAGCGTTCTATTTTCTTTTTAGCTCTATTAATTAAGCTATACGGAATTCCATTTTTTTGCGCTACTTCAAATGTAAATGAGCTTCCTGCTTGTCCTAAGGCTAATTTATATAATGGCTCTAATGTACGTTCATCAAACATCATATTGGCATTAATCATTTCCTCTTTTTCTGTAGCAAGTATTTTAAGATTTGCGTAATGTGTTGTAATAATACCAAATGCTCCTCTAGAATAAAACTCTTCTAAAAATGTTTCAGCTAAAGCCCCACCAAGTTCGGGGTCGGATCCAGTTCCAAATTCATCAATTAAAAAGAGTGTATTTTTATTACACTTTTTCAAAAAATAATTCATTTGTTTAAGTCTATAGCTGTATGTACTTAAATGGTTCTCTATAGATTGATTATCTCCTATATCTGTTAAAATACGATCAAATAGGCTTACTTTACTTCGTTCATGTACAGGAATAAGCATACCACTTTGTAACATTAGCTGTAATAAACCTACAGTTTTTAATGTAATACTTTTTCCTCCTGCATTTGGTCCAGAAATAACAATTATTCTGCTATTATCATTTAATTTAATTGTTTGAGGAAATGTTTTTTCTTTACTTTTTAAATTATTTAAATAGAGTAATGGATGGTAAGCATCTCTTAAATATAAGTGTCTATTCGTAGCAATCTCTGGAAGAATTGCATTCATAGATTTTGCATATTTAGCTTTAGCAGAAATTACATCTATAGTTGTTAAAAAGTCTTGGTATTGCTCTATAAGTGGCGAAAAATCACGTAAGTAATTTGTTACTTCTTTTAATATACGTATTACTTCTTCGTTTTCTTCATATTCTAAATTATTGAGCTCTCTTGTATGTTGTAAGGTTGTTTCTGGTTCTATATATACTATACTTCCTGTTTTACTGCCACCCATTATGGCTCCTTTAACTTTACGACGATACATAGCCTTTACTGCTAAAACACGTTTATTATCTACAACAGATTCTCTTATATCATCTAAGTATTCTAAATTATGATAGGTATTTAACGCAGATGTAAAACTAGAATTTATTTTACCTTTAAGTCTGCCAATACTTTGTCTTATTTCATGTAATAAAATAGATGCATTATTTTTTACATCTCCAAATCTGTCTACAACACTATCTACTTTTTCTATTATAGCTTTGGTAACTTCAATATTAGAAGCATACTCATTTAGGTTTGGATAATATTCTTCGAATTTTTTTAAAAAAAGAATAATATCATTGCTAGTAATAGATATAGAAACTAATTTTTTTAAACTGTGTGTTTCTAAGTAAGTATTTTCTATACGTAGTAATTGTAGCTCTTTTGCAACAGTATCGAAACCATGGTTTGGTATACGGTTATCGTTATAATATGATGAGACATACTCGTTTGTAAGTTGTAATGCATTTAAAAGAGTGTCTTTATCTTTATATGGTTTAATTTCTAGAGCTTTAGTATTACCCAAATGTGTAACACAATATTCGCTTACTTGCTGTAAAACCGTTGAGAACTCTAAATCTTGTAATGTTTTATTATGTATGTTTATCATTGTATTATCCCTGAAAATATTTACAAAGGAATATATCTTAAAATTGTGAACTTGTTTTTATTGTGCATAACAAAGTTAAGGATTAGAAATGAATTTTATTGAGGTATACTTTGTTGTACATTTAATAATAAAAAAGCCCAATAAGAAGAGACTTATTGAGCCAGATTATTTTATTATAAAATAAGTTTATTCTAATTCCATAAAAGCTTCAAATTCTTTAATACGAATAAAAAAGTCTTTTTTTTCTTTTGAATCTTTTAACTGTAAAGTAAAAATAACTTGATTATTAAAAAAACCATAAGAGCAATCTATAGG
>NZ_JBSHNS010000523.1:0-1656 GCF_053601635.1 Pontimicrobium sp. MEBiC01747 | reverse complement strand
GAATAATAAATGAGTATTTTAGTATGGCATCATTAAAGGTTAAAAAGAGTCCACATATATTAAGGCATTCGTTTGCGACTCACTTATTAAACCAAGGTGCAGATTTAAATGCTGTAAAAGAACTTTTAGGACATTCTAGTTTAGCTGCAACACAGATTTATACTCACAATAGTATAGCAGAACTAAAAAAAGTATACTCTAAGGCGCATCCTAGAAGCAAAAAGTGATAACAGCAACTCATTGTTAAACCAATAAAAAGAAGAGTATGAAGGTGAACACACAATCCGTAAATTTCAATGCAGACCAAAAACTATTGGATTTCATTCAAAAACGAATGGATAAGCTAGAACTGTTTTATGACAAAGTCATAAAATCAGATGTATTTTTAAAAGTAGAAAACACAAGTGATAAAGAAAATAAAATATTTGAAGCAAGAGTAAGCGTACCAGGAGATAGTTTTGTAGTAAAGAAACAATGTAAAACGTTCGAAGAAGGAGCAGATAGTGCTATTGCCTCTTTAGAAAGACAACTAAAAAAGCGAAAAGAAAAACTTAGAGCACACATGTAGAAAAAATATTTAAAATATTTTAAAAAAATGTTTTGAATAAAAGAATAAATATATACATTTGCAGTCCGTTAGAAATAGCGGGCTTTTTTTATGATTAAAAATGCAGAAAAAAAGCCGATGTAGCTCAGCTGGCTAGAGCAGCTGATTTGTAATCAGCAGGTCGTGGGTTCGAGTCCCTCCATCGGCTCAAAAAAATAAACAGATTTTCTAATTTTAGAAATGAAGTTTTAAAGTTCTTTAAAAGAGTGATAAATTTAAAATAGGGGAGATACTCAAGCGGCCAACGAGGGCAGACTGTAAATCTGCTGACTATGTCTTCGCAGGTTCGAATCCTGCTCTCCCCACTATTTTTTTAAATAGGTTTTAAATTAAAAAGGAATTTAAATAATTGCGAGAGTAGCTCAGTTGGTAGAGCGTCAGCCTTCCAAGCTGAATGTCGCCGGTTCGAACCCGGTCTCTCGCTCTAATATTTAAGCCGGTGTAGCTCAGGGGTAGAGCGTTTCCTTGGTAAGGAAGAGGTCACGGGTTCAAATCCCGTCATTGGCTCAATTTTAAAGACATAAAATATAGAACACTAATATTATTATATAACTAAGATTAAATTATTAAAAGCATGGCAAAGGGAACTTTCGATCGTTCAAAACCACACTTAAATATAGGTACAATTGGACACGTAGATCACGGGAAAACAACGTTAACTGCTGCTATTACTAAAGTATTAGCTGACGCAGGTTTATCAGAAGCTAGAGATTTCGATCAAATCGATAACGCTCCTGAAGAAAAAGAAAGAGGTATTACAATTAATACATCTCACGTAGAGTATCAAACAGAAAATCGTCACTATGCTCACGTTGATTGTCCAGGTCACGCCGATTACGTAAAGAACATGGTAACTGGTGCTGCTCAAATGGATGGTGCTATATTAGTAGTTGCTGCGACAGATGGTCCAATGCCACAAACTCGTGAGCACATCTTATTAGGTCGTCAGGTAGGTATCCCAAGAATAGTAGTATTCTTAAACAAAGTGGATATGGTTGATGATGAGGAGCTTTTAGAATTAGTAGACATGGAAGTTAGAGAATTATTAT
>NZ_JBSHNS010000522.1:0-3401 GCF_053601635.1 Pontimicrobium sp. MEBiC01747 | reverse complement strand
GGTTAATAGCGATGGGTCTTTTAATATAAAAAGAGTAAATAAACCAAGACGATTATTAGAAACATATCATTATTTAATTAATGTGTCTTGGTTTAAATTGTTTTTATTAGCAGCACTAGCATTTCTTATAGTAAACATTCTATTTGCAGTAATCTATTTAATTATAGGAGTAGAACAAATAGCCAAGCCATCTGGCGATGCATTACAAGATTTTTTTAATGCTTTTTTCTTTTCATCCCAAACCTTAACCACTTTAGGATACGGTGCTATGGCCCCAAAAGGTATAGCTAGTGGAGTAGTGTCTTCTTTTGAAGCCTTTTTGGGGCTTTCCATGTTTTCTTTTTTAACAGGACTTATTTATGGGCGCTTCTCTAAACCTAAAGCTTCAATAAGATTTAGTAAAAATATTGTACTTAGGGATTTCGACCATACAAAAGCAATTATGTTTAGGTTAGTAAACAACCGCTCTACAGTAATGATAAACCCAAAAGTAACAGTAACATTATCATTTACTAAACTAAATAATATTGGAGAATATGTGCGCTCTTTTTACGCTCTAGAGTTAGAACGAGATACAATTACTTATTTACCTACAACGTGGACAGTAGTTCATGAAATAAATGAAGATAGCCCATTGTACCAATTAACAGATAAAGATTTAGTAAAAGGTAATGGCGAATTGTTAGTTATGATTAGTTATTTTGATGAGTCATTCGATCAAGAAGTATATCAAATGCACTCTTACATGCTAAGCGAACTTAAAATAGATTATAAATTTTCTCAAGCCTACTATTACAATAAAGAAGGAGAAATGGTTTTAGATTATGATCTTTTCGATAAAATAGAGCGTATTATCATGTAATATAGTTACAGTAATAGCCGTTAAAAGTTAAATAATACTTAATCTCAATTTAAAACCCTTTACAAATAGTATTTTAGCCAATAAATTATATTTTTAAATTACATATAAATAGCGTAATTTTGCGTCTTGTTAAAAAATTATGAAAAACAGTTTTTACATCTTATTATTAGTTTTATCATTTAGCTCTTGTAACGAATATCAAAAAGCGTTAAAATCTGAAGATATTACAGAAAAGTTTAAACTTGGTGAGCGACTTTATAACGAAGGTAAATATAACAAAGCCAATAGGTTATTTGAGCAAATAATACCAAAGTACAGAGGGAAGCCACAAGCAGAGAAATTAATGTTCTTAAATGCGAATGCGTCATACGAAATGGAAGAATATTATATCTCTGGTTACCATTTTGAGCGTTTTGTATCTGCGTATCCAAATAGTGAAAAGCTTGAAGAAGCAATGTTTAAAAGCGCAAAAAGCTACTATCAATTATCACCAGTATTCTCTAAAGATCAAGAAGATACAGTGACAGCTTTAGAGAAATTACAAACATTTGTTAATGTATACCCAGAATCTAAATACTTAGCAGAAACTAATAAATTAGTAAAGGAATTAGAATTAAAACTAGAAGAAAAGGCCTATAGCATAGCAAAACAATATAATCACATATCAGATTATCAGGCATCTATAGCGTCTTTTGATAATTTTATTATAGACTTTCCTGGTTCTTCATTTAGAGAAAAAGCCTTATTTTACAGATTCGATTCTGCATACCAATTGGCAACTAAAAGTGTAGAATACAAAAAAGAAGTTCGTTTACAAACAGCTAAATCATATTATACAACATTTAAAAAAGCATATGCTAACTCTGAATTTATTGAAGAAGCAGAGGAAATGTATAATGATATCGAAAAGCAATTAGAAAAGTACAATACAAAAAGTTAATATAACTATATTATGGATTTAAAACAGATTGATGCGCCTTTAAGTACTACAACGTACAACAGAAATGCAGTTGATGCTCCAACAGATAATATCTACGAAGCAATTTCTATTATTTCTAGAAGAGCAGAACAAATCAATTCAGAAATTAAAAAAGAACTTATTGAGAAGTTAGAAGAATTTGCTACTTACAATGATAGTTTAGAAGAAATTTTTGAAAACAAAGAGCAAATTGAAGTCTCTAAATTCTACGAAAAGTTACCAAAGCCACACGCTTTAGCAGTTCAAGAATGGTTAGACGATAAAATATATCACAGAAATACTGAAGCAGACAAATAATACAAAAGTATGTCTATATTAAGTGGCAAAAATATACTACTGGGCATTAGCGCTGGTATAGCTGCTTACAAAACAGCTTCACTAGTAAGAGGATTTATTAAAGCAGGCGCCAACGTAAAAGTTGTAATGACGCCTGCTTCTAAAGATTTTGTAACACCTCTTACTTTATCTACACTCTCTAAAAACCCTGTAAGTTCAACCTTTTATAATGAGGAAGACGAAAATGCGGTATGGAATAATCATGTAGAACTCGGTCTTTGGGCAGATTATTTTATAGTAGCACCAGCAACAGCCAACACATTATCTAAAATGGCAAATGGGGTTTGCGATAATTTATTACTAGCAACCTATCTTTCTGCAAAATGCCCTGTGTATTTTGCACCAGCAATGGATTTAGATATGTACAAGCACCCTTCAACACTAAATACATTTAAAACCCTTGAGCGTTTTGGAAATATTATGATTCCTGCAACCTCTGGAGAATTAGCAAGTGGATTAGTAGGGCAAGGCCGTTTAGCAGAACCAGAAGATATTGTTACCTTTATAGAAAATGATATTTTAGGAAAATTACCATTACGAGGAAAAAAAATACTAATAACAGCAGGACCTACATACGAAGCTATAGACCCTGTACGCTTTATAGGAAATCATTCTAGTGGTAAAATGGGGTTCGAAATTGCAAAAGCAGCAGCAAACCTAGGAGCAGAAGTTGTATTAGTAACAGGACCAACATATCAAAAAGTAGCGCACAGTCTAATACAAGTACAACCAGTAATTAGTGCACAAGATATGTACGACGCAGCTCATGAACATTATAATACTGTAGATGTAGCCATACTTTCGGCAGCAGTTGCAGATTATAGACCAAAAGAAGTTGCAGATAAGAAAATAAAAAAGAAGGAAACAACGTTAACATTAGAGTTAGAAAAAACAAAAGATATATTAGCCTCTTTAGGAGCCGTTAAAACAAAGCAATTATTAGTAGGGTTTGCCTTAGAAACCAATAACGAGTTGGAATTTGCAAAAGGAAAACTAAAAAAGAAGAATTTAGATTTAATTGTATTAAATTCGTTACAAGATAAAGGCGCTGGTTTTAAAGGAGAAACAAATAAAGTGACTATTATTGATAATAAAGATAATGTAACCGCGTATACATTAAAATCTAAAGCAGAAGTAGCTATAGATATAATGAACGAAATAATAACAAAATTAGATGCGTAATATTTTAATCCTTTTATTATTGTGTGTTGTCTCACTTGGGAG
>NZ_JBSHNS010000521.1:0-629 GCF_053601635.1 Pontimicrobium sp. MEBiC01747 | reverse complement strand
GTCTAACAACTTTTAATTCTAAATTTGATAGAAATATTAATGGATTAGAAAACACATTAACTGCACAAGAAATAAACGGGTTTAATCTTTTTAATGGGAAAGCCAAATGTGCTACCTGTCATTTTGCACCAGTGTTTAATGGTACTGTACCTCCAAACTTTAAAGAAAGCGAACTTGAAGCTATTGGTGTACCAAATGATACTTTAACAACCTCTAAAATAAGTAATGATTTTGGACGATATAATTTATTTAAAACTGAAGAACGCAAACATTTTTTTAAAACACCAACAGTACGAAATATATCTAAAACAGTACCATACATGCATAATGGGGTATATATTACTTTAGAACAAGTAATGACTTTCTATAATAATGGAGGAGGATCTGGTGTAGGAATTAATTTAGAATACCAAACCTTACCAACAGACTCGTTAAAACTAAAGACTGCAGAAATACAAGATATTATAGCCTTTATGAAGACTTTAGAAGATAAATAACTTGTAAAATCAAAGCCAAACTACATGTAGTTTGGCTTTGATTAGTTATTAAACTTATGTTTTAACGTTTATAGTTTTTAATTGTATTATTCCAATAGCATTTAAAACACGTATAATTAAATACGTTACATC
>NZ_JBSHNS010000520.1:0-8194 GCF_053601635.1 Pontimicrobium sp. MEBiC01747 | reverse complement strand
GGTTAGACTCGCTCCATCATTTCCAACAATAACTGCCGCTAAATGTGGTACTTTTTCCCCATTAGCTTTCATTTTTTTTACCTCATTGGCTATTTCGTCTTTAATGTCGTTGCTTACTTTCTTTCCGTCTAGTAGTGTCATGTTTAGTAATGTTGTAATTATAATATAATAGATATAAAATTGTTGTGCAGAGCGTTCTTATTAGTATCTATTTATTTTTGCCACCTGCACGCGACATGGCTAATTTATTTTATAAATAAAAAAACACGAGGGATTACCTCATGTTTTTCATTGCTTGCATCATACGTTTTCCGCCACCGCCTTGCATCATCTTCATCATCTTACTCATTTGGTTAAACTGTTTAAGTAATTGATTTACTTGAGTTACAGATGTCCCTGAGCCTTTTCCTATTCTCTTTTTACGGCTTGCATTAATTATAGCTGGGTTTGTTCGTTCTTTAATAGTCATAGAATGTATAATGGCTTCTATATGTTTAAAAGCATCATCGTCTATATCTATATCTTTCATCATTTTACCAGCTCCAGGGATCATTCCAACAAGGTCTTTCATGTTTCCCATTTTCTTTATTTGCTGAATTTGCTTTAAGAAATCATCAAAACCAAATTGGTTTTTTGCTATTTTCTTTTGCAGCTTACGCGCTTCAGCTTCATCAAATTGCTCTTGAGCTCTTTCTACTAAAGATACAACATCTCCCATTCCAAGAATACGATCTGCCATACGTGAAGGATAAAATACATCTATCGCTTCCATTTTTTCTCCTGTACCTATAAACTTAATTGGTTTATTTACTACAGATTTAATAGAAATTGCTGCTCCACCTCGTGTATCTCCATCTAATTTTGTTAAAATAACACCATCAAAATTCAGTACATCGTTAAAGGCTTTTGCTGTATTTACGGCATCTTGCCCTGTCATAGAGTCCACAACAAAAAGTGTTTCTTGTGGTTCTATAGCTTTATGGATATTAGAGATTTCGGTCATCATCGCCTCATCTACAGCTAAACGTCCTGCGGTATCTATAATAACCACATTGTGTCCATTTTCTTTTGCATGTGCTATACCTGCTTGTGCTATAGCCACAGGATCGTTATTTCCTCTATCGCTATATACATCTACTTTAATTTGCTCACCAACAACATGTAATTGGTCTATGGCAGCAGGACGGTAAACATCACACGCAACTAATAATGGTTTCTTTGTTTTTTTATTTTTTAAGTAGTTTGCTAATTTACCAGAAAATGTTGTTTTACCAGACCCCTGTAAACCAGACATTAAGATAATACTTGGTTTAGCAGATAAATTAACGCCTGCTGCATCCCCACCCATTAATTCGGTTAATTCGTCTTTAACGATTTTAACCATTAATTGGCCAGGCTGTAAAGTTGTTAGTACGTTTTCTCCAATTGCTTTTTCTTTTACTTTTTTAGTAAACTCTTTAGCAATTTTAAAGTTAACATCGGCATCTAATAACGCACGACGTACTTCTTTTAAAGTTTCGGCAACATTTACCTCTGTAATGCTACCATGCCCTTTTAATACGTGTAACGCTTTATCTAACTTTTCACTTAAATTATTAAACATAGTTTTCTTTACTTTTTAAGAATTGCAAAAGTAAATAAATATTTTGTTTTTTTCTTTACTTAACCATGCGTTTTAACAACATATACCACATAAATTATGACTTTGTAAAAAAACTAAAGCCTTTATTTAGAATTTGTTAATTTAATCTTTTTTTAAAATGCTTTTACACAACTTTGTTCTATAAAAAAAGAGTTACTTTGGGGGTAACTCTTTTTAACTTAACTACTATAAAAAACTAATATTGGGAATTATTAGTGTATTGTAAACTAAATCTATTACGATTTATTGTTTTATTTCTATAAAATACTAATATAAGCATTTCCACTATATTAAAAGTATTTCATTATTTATATTTTAGTTACATGTCTGCTCTAAAACCATTGTGTTAGAGTCTTTTGTCATTTCTAACCTATCTTCTGCACATTCTATTACTAACCAATTTCCTGTTATGGCTTGTATGTTGGCTCCATTAACTCCTGTAAACTCAACCCAAACTCCTGCTGAGGTCACTGATGTAGACCACATTGCTGTTATAGTTTGCCCATCCCCGTTAATAACCAGTGTACCATCATCATTAAAATCAAGTGCAAAAATAATTAAATCATCGCTATTATTATAATTTACAACGTTCCAAATGCAAGTTTGTAAATAATCGTCTACAGCTAACTCATCACAGGTAGTTGTACAGTTTTCTACAATCAATTCTATTTCAAACACTTCAAAAGAAGTATTGGTATTAGATATTACCTCTACTCTTGCATAAATTGTTTGATATGATACAATTGTATTAGTGTAAATTGTTGGATTTGGTATTGCATTTGTTTCGCTTTGTGCATCTGCAAGTGTTTCATAATACATTACATTATGTATCGCTGGTACTATGCAATTACTAAATGCTTCTGTTAGATTAAATTCTGCAACGCCATCACCATCAACATCGCATTCTGCTATTGTTGCATTGAAACTTGAAAAACACTCAAACGGATTAGTATTCGTTTCGCAATCTCTCTCCATTATAATTTCTATGGTTCCTGCTCCAGTTTCATTTTCTAATTCAAATCTATCTATTTGGCACTCTTCTACTACCCAGCTTCCTGCTATATCTTGAAATGAAGTTTCTAAGTCTACTGTAACTGTATTATTATTTTCTGAAACTGACCATGTCCCGTCGTGAATTACAACGCCATTTGACGTAATAGTAAATTCATAATTTGCATTAAAATCTATATTATAATTTACAAAAACATCATCTCCGTTATAGGATACAATATTCCATATACATTCTTTTAAAGCTAATTCTACAAATTCTTCTGTACAAGCATCATCGTCGTCATCATTCCAATCGTTATCGTCATCTTCATCGCAGGTGTTTTCTGCGGCTTCAATTACTTGTTGTAATTCTTGATTGTTATTAACTTCAACTATTGAGCCATCATTTAATATTAAAGTAATAGGAAAGTTTAAACTTGCTAAAACAGAGCCGTCTAGGTTTTCAATAAAACTATATAAGGCTTCATCATTTTCTATAGTAACTGTTTCTATTACTTCAAAACCAGTATTATATAAAGAGAGGGTTACTGGGTATTGAAAATCTATACATTCTATATCATCATCTTCTTCATTTTCGCCTGCACACTCTTCAATAAACTCTACTAGTTCATCATTATTATTAATTTCAATTTCTGAATAATCACTTAAAATTATAGTTATAGGGAATATAATTTCTAAAGTGTCTTCATCTGTTCCAAACTCATCAAAAATAGCTTCAATAACATCATAATCTGCTTCAGAGTCTATTATTATTTCTACTCCATTTACAGAAACCGTTACTGGTAATTCTATGGCTAAACAACTAGCGTTGTCTATAATATTATCCACAGAGCCATCCATGGATACTGTTTTTTGCATTAAGTTTGCTAAATTAGAATTAGGAACAATTATTTCTTGTTGATCTGGCCCAGTTATTTCGGTTACTTCATCTTGACAGGAAGTAAACAATAAAATAACAATTAAGAAAACCAGTACAATAGAGAGTGGCAAAAAAGGACGATTCCTTAATTTTTTTATCTTAAAAATTGGCTTCATACTGTAGGGTTTAATAACAATTATTTTTCTTTTTCATAGAAACTTTTCTTGTTTCTGTAAATTAAACAACTGGATAAAAAAAACTCCTACCTTGACTATTTAAAAAAATTGTTCCTTCTTTGTAATACCTTATTGCTGTATGTATGATAAAAAAAATACACAATACTATTTGTGACGAAGTAAGATTTAATGCCTTCTTTAAAAAGTATTCTAAAGATTTACATGACTTTCTGTATTATAAATTTGGTAACCATTTAAACCCAAAAGATAAAGTACAGGAAGCATTTATTAAGCTTTGGGAAAACTGTGCTAAAGTACAACCCGAAAAAGCAAAGAGTTATTTATTTACTATTGGTAATAATTTAATGCTGAATGAAGTTAAACACCAAAAAGTAAAATTAAAATATAGCGAAAAACCTCAAAAGCACCATACTAATGAGACTCCTGAGTTTTTAATGGAAGAAAACGAGTATTTAAATAAATTACAAACTGCTATTTCTAATTTAACAGAGGCACAACGTACTGCTTTTTTACTCAATAGAGTTGAAGGTAAAAAACATAAAGAGATTGCTTTGCTTTTAGATATTAGCACAAAAGCCGTTGAAAAACGTATTTATGGCGCTTTAAAAAAGTTACGAGAAGATATAAAAGAGCTTTAAAATAAATTATAAAACCTTTTATAGTAGGAGTTTTTTATGTTGAGTTGTTATAATGTTGAATACAGATTATGAATACAAAAGATTTAATACGAAAATGGCTAGACAATGAGTTAAGTCCTGAAGAATTTCAAGCATTTAAAAAGCTTGACGATTATAAGGAGTTAATGGCATTAGATAATGGCATAAAACAGTTTAAAGCTGATAGCTTTAATACTGATATAGAACTAGAACGCTTAACTAATACATTAAAAAGCAAGTCTAAAAAACAGACAAATTGGTTAAAGCCTCTACTTCGTGTTGCGGCAATATTAGCTATTTGCTTTGGCTCATATTATTATACAACTACTTTAGATACTACTGTAGAAACCTTAACTGCCCAAAAAGATACTGTTACATTACCAGACGCATCATCTGTAACGATCAATGCTGCCTCTTCTATTGTTTTTAACAAGCATAATTGGAAAGACAACAGAGCTGTTTCTCTTAAAGGCGAAGGCTATTTTAAAGTTGCCAAAGGCTCTAAATTTAAAGTAAATACTTCTGCTGGCACAGTAACTGTTCTTGGAACTCAATTTAATATAAAACAACGTGCTAATTATTTTGAAGTTATTTGTTATGAAGGTTCTGTAAAAGTAGAACACAACTTAAAATCTGTTATACTAAAACCTGGGGATAGCTTTTTAGTTATTGGTAATAACTATATAAGTAGAACATCTATTACGCGTACTACACCATCGTGGATAAATAACGAAAGTCGTTTTACTAGTATGCCTTTTAAAACTGTTATTTCTGAATTTGAAAGACAATATAATGTTACTTTTAATGTTAATACTATTAATGAGGAACAGTTGTTTACTGGAAGTTTTACGCATAATGATATTGACTTAGCTTTAAAAGCAATAACACTTCCTCTTAATATAACGTACGTTAAAAAAGATAGTACGATAATACTAAAGAGTGAATAAAAAAAGTACGCTTTTACTTTTAATTTTAGCGTTTGTTTTTAGTTTTTCGAATGTGTTTTCGCAAGAAACTAAAACCGAAAAGCGACCGCTTATTCCTATTTTAAAAATCTTAGAACATAATTATAACATTAGTTTTTCTTATGCAGATGCTACTGTAAGGGATAAAACAACAAGCACTATTATTGGTAAAGCTGTAAGTCTTGAAGAAGCCTTATTACTTATAGAAAAAGAAACTGGCCTTAAGTTTAAAGTATTAAATGATCGTTTTATAGCCATTACTTCTCCTAAAGTAAATGTTTTAAATGTACAAGAGCTAGACGAGGTAAGTATTTCCAACTTCTTAACCTCTGGAATTTCTAAAACAGGATCTGGGACTATTAATATAAAACCAAAAGGTTTTGGTATATTACCGGGCTTAATTGAGCCAGATATACTTCAAACCATTCAGGCATTACCAGGAATACTAAGTAATAATGAAACAGTCTCCTCTTTAAATGTTAGAGGTGGTACCCATAACCAAAACCTAATTTTATGGGATGGTATAAAAATGTATCAATCTGGGCATTTTTTTGGCTTAATCTCTGGTTTTAGCCCTTACCTTACTAAAAATGTATTAGTAGCTAAAAATGGTACAAGCGCTGCTTATGGAGATGGTATTTCTAGTACTATAAATATTCAATTAGATGATGTTATTAATTCCAACTTTAGTAGTGGTCTTGGAGTTAATCTTCTCTACGCTGATGGTTTTGCAAAAATTCCATTAAATAATAATTTAGAAATACAAGCATCTCTACGCCATTCTGTTACTGGGCTTAAAACACCCACTTATGATCAATTTTTTGATCGTATTCTGCAAAATTCTGATATTTCGGATGGCCAGACCAATCCTAATAAAACGATTTCTATAAATAACACTTTCTATTTCTACGACTTTGGTATTAAAATTTTACATGATATTTCTAAAAAAGATAAGCTACGTTTTAATTTTATTACTATGTTTAACACGCTAGACTATCTTGAAAAAGATAACACTACGGTTACCGAAAATATTTCAAATAGTGGCATCTCTCAATCTAATTTGGCAGCAGGTTTATCTTATAACAGACAGTGGAGTGAACGTTTATCTACTAATATTCATTTTTACTCTTCTAATTATAAATTAAATGCAACAGATTTTGATGTAACCAACAACCAACGCTTAATTCAACAGAATGAAGTTTTAGATACTGGCATAAAAGTTCAGGCTGATTATATTTTAAGTGATAATTTAAAATGGACTAATGGATACCAATTTACAGAGGTTGGTATAACAAATTTTCTAGATGTTAATACACCCGCTTTTACTAGTAATATAAAAGAGGTATTAAGAACACATTCTGAATATAGTGAGATTTCATTTCTGTCTAACAATAAAAAAACTGTACTCAGAGCTGGTATTAGGAGTAATTATTTTGATAAATTTAATAAATTGATATTAGAGCCTAGGTTAAGTTTTACACAACAGCTATTTAAACATCTAAAAATTGAAGTTTTAGGCGAGTATAAAAACCAAGCAACTTCTCAACGTGTAAATAGACAAAACGATTTTTTAGGAATAGATGAACGCCGATGGGTTTTAGCAAATAACACAACAATACCTATTATACAAAGTAAACAAGCATCTATTGGTTTGCACTATGATAAAAATAAATTATTTATAAGTGCAGAGGCTTTTTATAAAAATGTAGATGGCATTAAAACCAGAAGTCAAGGGTTTCAAAACCAATATCAATTTGTTAATGCTATTGGTAGTTACCGTGTAAAGGGTATTGATTTTTTAATTAATAAACGCTATACTAACACTAGTGCTTGGTTAAGTTATTCTTTAAGTAAAAACGACTATACTTTTAGCACTTTAAATAATGGCATCTCTTTTCCTAATAATTTAGATATTAGGCATACTGTTACTTTTGCTAGTACCTACTCTATTAATGATTTAAAATTCGCATTAGGTGTTAATTGGCGTTCTGGTAAAGCTATAACAAAACCTGTAAAAGGTAATGAGGTTTTTGATGGTTCTATTAATTACGATTCTCCTAATAGTAGTAATTTAAGTGATTATTTTAGAACTGATTTTTCTACTACTTATGACTTTGATTTATCTAGAAAAACAAAAGCAAAACTTGGGTTATCTATTTGGAATGTACTTAACAGAAATAATAGTTTAAATACATATTACATTTTAGAAGATGATGATAGTGTTACCGAAGTTGAAACTAAATCTCTAGGTATAACTCCTAATCTTAGTTTTAGGGTTAATTTTTAAAAAGCTAATCTTTTATAAAAAGCCCCTATTAAAATGTAAAAAACTCGATAAATAAAAATCTATCGAGTTCTACATACTCTTTCTTCAATCCGTGGATTACTATTTACCTATGAATTATGTACTGCTTTAATTAAAATAATTACTATAAACTTAATTCTGTTAGTAGAGTTAACTAGTCTCTTATTAAAGGCATAGTACTACAGCGTAGTAGTCCTTCTTGCTTTGCAATTTCTGCATAAGGTACTTCTTCTACAATAAAGCCCTTTTCTCGCAACCAAGTGTTTAGTCGTGTAAAGTTTTGTTCGGAAATAACAACATTTTCAGAAATAGAGAAAATATTACTGTTCATGTTATACATTTCATCTTTTGTAATTTCAAAGATATTCTCTTTTCCAAAATATTCTACTAACCATTCATACTCGCGTTCTACCAAAAAGCCATTTTTATGTAGTATGGCTTTATTAGTCCCTATAGGTTGAAAACAACAATCTAAATGTAGTGCATTTTCTTTGGGATCTGTATTATGTTTTCTTAATTCGAAAGCCTTAACTGTTTTATTAGGAAAATGCTCTTGTAG
>NZ_JBSHNS010000519.1:0-11140 GCF_053601635.1 Pontimicrobium sp. MEBiC01747 | reverse complement strand
TTTTGGGGATAGTAATTCCAAATTTAATATTCTTAATAGAACAAAACGTTCTTTAAAAATACTGTAATAAAAGGAAGTAAAAGGGGTGGTTTTTTAGTGAAATAGTAAAAAAATCATCTTTAACTATTATCCTTTTGGTCTCAAACATGAGGGGTATAATAACAATGTTTCTGCTAATAGTAATTCTGTTGCGAACAAGTTTGGATATAACGGAAAAGAATTAGAAGAATCTCTAGGATTGAACTGGTTAGAATATGGAGCCAGAAATTATGATGTATCTATAGGTAGGTTTATGAATATAGATAGGTTTGCCGAAAAATATGAAAGTATAAACCCATATCAATATACTTTTAATAATCCTGTAAGGTTTATAGATGTTAATGGTGATTATGTTTACATTGATGATGGGGATAATAAGTATAGATACGAAAATGGTACTACCCAACACAAGGTTGATGGAAAATGGGTTAATATAGATAAGGATGTTAAATTATCTGATTACGCAAGAGGAGCTATCGCTCAAGTTGATGCACTTTCTAAATCTGGTAAGACAGGTAAGGGGTTAGTAGATTATTTCTCAGGAAGCAAATATGATATTACTATTAAAAAAGGTTCTAGAAATCAAGAAACAAATGAAGTAGTTACATTTAATCTAGATGATAAGTCATTAATTGCAACAACAGAAGGAGTTACAGGTTCGCCTTTTCATGTCACTCTGGGTCATGAATTAGCACATAGGCAAGATAAAAATATAAGAGGATTAGAAGCAACTAATAAATTATGGTATATGGATGGAAATAAAAGAGCTTCAGATTCTGAAATTTATGCTACACATATTGAAAATTTAATAAGGTCTGAAAGTGGATTGCCTTTAAGAACCCATTATGGAATAGGTATATCTATTGATAATAATAAAACTAGTTATTTTGGAGATGAAAAATCTAGGATTATAGACTCTAAAGGTAATAGCCGTTATTATGGAGCAGATGGAAAAAGAATATCACCAACTCCAAGTGTAGCTAAAGATGTTGATGGAGGAGAGATATATAAAAATAGGTTTAATTATAATAAAAATTAATAATAAAATACATTATGAATTTAATTAGAAACACACGTTTATCTTTAGTTTTTTTTATTTTAATAATGTCTTGTAAGGGACAAGAAATACCTATTCAAAAAGAATTAGAAACAAGTTTTGAAGAGTGTATTATTAGAACAAGGGAAGGAGAATCAAAAGAAGAAACTGAGCATTACTTAAATAATGATGCTAAATTCATATTGCAATCAAGAAAAGAATTTTTGTCAAACATTAAGTTGAGCAAAAATACTGAAATGAATATGGTAGAAATTTTTGATAAGCAAATGCCTACTATATATTCTGCAATTATAAAAATAAATTCGAGGCTATATTTTTTTAAAAAGAACATATCCTTAGTGAGTGAATTTAAAGAAATTGACTTTGATACTTTAAAAAAAGAGTATTCTACGATGGCCTGTATTTTAATAGAGATGGATAAACCAAAACCAAATAAATTAACAAAAAGTCCAGCAGAGGCTAGTTATCATTATTCAGTTTTTATTACAAAAATAAATAAGGATAATAACATTTTTACTTATATTCCAAATGATATTTGCATTATAGAAGATGCAAATTCATTAATTCATGAATCTATCCATAAGAAAAAACAATAATATAAAAGGGTAGTGTTGGTAGTGTTTCAAATTAAGACATACTAAAAATACAGAAGATAAATAATTGAAAAACAGTAGCTAGTAAAAATACTAGTTACTGTTTTTATACGTTCTTAGATATATTGAAAAAAGAGAAAGTTTGTTAGAGGCTTTAAAATAAGGATTCTTGAAACCGTTGTGTTTCAAAATAGGTCATGGTAAAAATATATTGTCCAGACTGTAATGGATATTCAATAAAAAGTGGATTTCAAAAAGGAAAGCAACGTTATAAATGTAAAGTTTGTAATAAGCGATTTCAATTAACATATACTTATAAAGCTTATAATGAAAATACTAATGGTTTAATTAAATCTTTACTAAAAGAAAGTTGTAGTGTTCGAGGTATTTCAAGGGTTTTAAATATTTCATGTGGAACAATTTTGTCAAGACTATTAAAAATAAGTAAGCAAATTAAAGTACCATACTTTAATAAGTTGGGGTGTAAATATGAGGTTGATGAAATGTGGAGTTTTATTGGAAACAAAAAGAATGTTACTTGGATAACTTATGCTTTAGAAAGAGAAACTAAAACAATTATTGATTTTTTTGTTGGTAGAAAAACAACAGAAAATATAAAACCTTTAATAAATAAGTTGTTGTTATTGCAACCTAAACGAATTTATACAGATAAGTTAAATATTTACCCTGCCTTAATTCCAAAAGCTATTCATAAACGCTTTCAATATTGTACAAACAAAATTGAGAGAATGAATTTAAATCTAAGAACTCATATTAAACGATTAAGTAGGAAAACAATATGCTTTTCAAGAAACAAAGTTTATCTTGAAGCACATTTAAGGATTTATTTTTGGGGATAGTAATTCCAAATTTAAAATTCTTAATAAAAGTAAACGTTCTTTAAAAATATTGTAATAAAAGGAAGGGAAAGAGGTTGTTTTTTAGTGAAACAGCAAAAAAATCATCTTAGATTACTATCCCTTTGGACTTAAACACAAAGGGTACAATAACGTAATTATTGGAGAACATCATCCGTATGGTTACAACGGAAAGGAAGAATCTAATGACCCGTTTGATTGGAAAACTCTAGATTTTGGTGCTAGAAATTATGACCCTGCTCTAGGACGTTGGATGAATCTTGATCCATTAGCTGAACAAATGCGAAGACACTCTCCTTATAACTATGCTTTTGACAATCCTGTATATTTTATCGACCCTGATGGCATGAAGCCCTAGTACACAGAGCGAAAGTAATACCATTTATCCTTATTATCTTCAACAGATTCTCGTATGCCTATACCCGAACCATAGTCTACAACAAACTCACTTAAATCGTATTTAATTTCGTAATCTAAAGCTTCATTTTTTATAATTATAGGCTGTTTGGCTTGAGCTGTTAATTGTTTTTCTTTGGAATTAAAGCGTAAAATAATATCGTCTTCATTTAGAATTTTGCAAGCTCTTGAGAATTTTGAAGAGCCTAAAAACTCTTTTCTAAACTGTTTTAATTTATAAGCTCTAGACCATTCATCTTTGTACTCAATGTAGACCTCATCTAAAGAACTAACATCTTCCGCTAACAAAACAGTATACTTTTCATTATACTTAGGACGCGGTATAACAATCGTTTTATAACCTATAAAAGAAATGACTATAGAAGCATTTATTTTATTGTCGTAATCGAAAGTAAATTCACCTTCAAAATTGGTAATTGTACCTACGGTAGTATTATCAAAATAAACAGAAGCTCCTGCAATAGGTTCTTTAGTTTTCTCATCTATTACTACACCATAAATACTTTTATTTTTTAATGTTGATTGATTACTTTGAGCAAAAGAAAAAACTATACACAAAAGGCATAGCATATTGGTTAATAGCTTGTGTATTTTCATAATATTTTATGTTGCTCTAATAAAGACATTAAAAGCTACTTTTCTTCTGTACTTCCAGAAAACTTGCGCTCAAGTTCCTCTTGGAACTCCTCCATCACAGGACGCACTGTACTGTCTGGTAAATCGGATATTTTTATATACATTAAGCCATCTACTGCATTATTAAATAATGGGTCCACGTTAAACCCAATTAATCTACAGTTTTGCTTAATGTATTTTTTTAACAATACAGGCAAACGCAATGCTCCTGGCTCTATTTCGTCTATGACTTTATCGAATTTATTTAAATCGGCAGCAGTAGAGTCGAAAACAAAATCTTTATCGGCATCATTTAATTTTACCTTAAATGCTTTTTTAGGATGCACGTATTGTGCTACATAAGGATCGTAGTAATGCGATTTCATAAACTCAATCATTAACGATTTTGAGAAATTAGAAAACTGATTACTAATACTTACACCTCCTATTAAATATTTATGTTCTGGAAAACGTAATGTTGTATGAACAATCCCCTTCCATAATAAAAATAAGGGCATTGGTTTTTGCTGATATTCTTTAATAATAAAGGCGCGTCCTAGCTCTAAGGACTCACTCATCATTTTATGAAGTTCTGGTTCGAAACGGAATAAGTCTTGAAGATAAAACCCATCCATTCCATATTTTTCAAAAATTTTAGCACCTAATCCCATTCTATAGGCACCCGCCATAACATTAGCTTCGCAATCCCAAAGAAACATATGGTGATAGTAACTATCAAACTTATCTAAATCTATGGCTTCATTAGTCCCCTCTCCTACAGCTCTAAATGTTATTTCTCTTAAACGCCCTATCTCTCTTAAAATGTTTGGTATTTTTTTAGCAGGAGATAAATACACTTCGTAATTTTTACTCTTTAAAAGTCTATTATCGTCTTCTCTAAGGAGTTCAACCTCCTTAATCATCAACTCTTTTTTTACTGGAGTAACAATTTTTTTAGGTGCTTTTGTTGGCTTGCTGTGTTTTAAAGTAGAAGATATGGTTTCTCTTAAATTTTCTTTTGGTTCAAAGGCATTAGATAGCATATACGTTTTCTTTCTTATAAATGCAGAAAAGTCTTCGAGCGTTTCATATGTGTTCTGGTCTTTAACAGAAATTGGTCTCCCTATTCTAACCTTTATAGTTCTTCGCTTTTGCGTTAATAGTTCTGAGGGTAGTTTTGCGGTTCTAAACGTATCACTAATTTTAGATAATTTATAAAATAGTTTACTGTTTTGGGCATGAAAATAAATAGGCACTATAGGCACATTTGCTTTTTGTGCCAATTTCATTGCTGCTTCTTCCCAAGGCTTATCTACAACTAGTTTTCCATCTCTATAAGTAGACACTTCTCCAGCAGGAAAAATACCTAAAGGATGCCCTTCTTTTAAATGCTTTATTGCATTTTTAAACCCAGCAATACTAGATTTAACATCCTTACGATCTTCAAAAGGATTTACAGGCATTATAAATGGCTTCATCGGCTCTATACGATGTAATAAAAAATTAGCAATAATTTTAAAATCTGGTCGCTTTTCTAACATTAATTTTAGTAACAAAATACCATCTATTCCTCCCAACGGATGATTAGATATTGTTATGTATGCACCATCTTTTGGTAATCGTTTTAAATCTTCTTCTGGAATTTCAAACTTAATTTGAAACTCTGCTAGAATAGCATCTAAAAACTCTATATTACTTAAATGTTTATTTCTATTATAGATTTTATTAAGAGTAGATATCTTTAATACCTTCATTAAAAGCCAACCAATAAAAGTGCCTATAAACCCGTATTTATTCAGATTTATTGCTTTCGATACTTCTTTAGCTGTTACTAACCCCATGCTTTATTTTTAGTTAATTTGATTTTTACAAATGTAACAAATACATTATTTAGTTACTACTTGTATTGTTTCTTGAAATAATTGCTTTAGTAATACGGTTTTACCTCTTTCTAAAGCCTTAATTGATGCATCATCATAATGCCTTATTGTATACAAAGAGACATTATCGTGGTATGTTACTTTAAACTTTGCTTTTAAATGTAACAATAGTTTTTCTAAATTATTATATGTATCATCAAAACACACCGAAAAACTTATCGCAGAATTTTGGATAACATCTACTTTCATTTTATATAATGCCAATAAATTAAAAATCTCGCTTATGTTCTCTTCTACTACATAAGAAAAATCTAATGTAGATAATGATAATAATACTTGATTTTTCTTTAAAATAAAACAAGGCACTTTAGGCGAAATACCTTTTGTTTTGTTTACTGTAGTTCCGCTGTTTTCTGGATTTAAAAAAGATTTTACATGTAGTGGAATTTCTTTTTGTTGTAACGGCTGTAGCGTTTTAGGATGAATTACCGAAGCACCATAAAATGCTAACTCAATAGCTTCTGTATACGAAATCGTGTTTAGTAGTCTTGTATTATTAAACACTCTCGGGTCTCCATTTAAAACCCCTGGCACATCTTTCCAGATGGTTACACTATCTGCATTTAAGCAATAGGCAAATATGGCTGCTGTATAATCACTTCCTTCTCGCCCTAATGTTGTTGTAAAATTATTACTATCACTACCTAAAAATCCTTGTGTAATATAAAGTGTCTCTTTATCTACAGCGTTTGTTATGTTTTGTTGTGTAATACTCCAATTTACATTAGCTCTCCTGTAATAATTATCTGTTTTAATACAGGTTCTAACATCTAACCAGTTATTTTTAATTTCTTTCTCGTTTAAATAATAACTTATAATTGTTGTAGAGACTAATTCGCCAAAGCCAATAACTTGGTCGTAAACAAAACTGTAATCTGGAGATTTATTGGTTTTAAAAAAAGTGTTTAGTTCTTCAAATAACAGATTTACTGCTTTAAAAACTTGATGCTCTTTATTTTCAAATAAATCTAGTAAAATTGCTTCATGAAATGTTATAACCTCATTAATTTTAAGTTGTAATTGAGACGGGGCATTAAAATACTTATCTATAACAACTTCAAAAGCATTTGTCATTTTCCCCATTGCAGAAACGACTATAAGTGTATTGCTATGCCCTACTTTTTGTAATACTTTAATAACATTTTTTACGCTATTAGCATCTTTTACAGAGGCTCCACCAAACTTAAATACTCTCATTAAATATTATTTATATAATTTTTTATAGCCTCTTCATTTAGCTGTACTACATCCCAATCTCTCATAACATTAGCGCCTTTCTTTTCATAAAATTTAATCGCTGGCTCGTTCCAATCTATTACTTCCCAGCCTACACGTTTAACTCCTAGGCTTTGTCCATACTTTACAACTTCGTTTAGCAAAGCAGTACCTAAACCGCTTCCACGCATACTATTACTTACTATTAAATCTTCTAGATGTAATGTTTCTCCTTTCCATGTAGAATAACGCATATATACTAATGCGATTCCAACAATTTTAGAGTTAGACTCTGCAACAAAACATTTAAATTTTGGCTGTACCCCAAAACCATCCTTTTGTAATTGTTCTACCGTAACTTCTACAGCAAGTGGCTCTTTCTCGAAAACAGCTAACTCAATAATTAAGTCGAGTACGGATTGCATGTCTTCCTTATTGGCCCATCGAATAGAAAAATCCATAATTATATAATTTGTATCAAATATAGTTTAAAGATACATAGCTTAATGTATTATTATAATACGAAAACGATGTAGTTTATTAAAAAATACGATATTTGCAAAGTAATAAATCTATACAATATAGATTTAGAAATAAAAAACAGCACTACTTTCTATGTCTCGAAAAAATCAAACTTTAGGAGAGTTTATTATCGAAAACCAATCGTCTTTTAAATACACTTCTGGCGAATTATCTAGGCTTATTAATTCTATTCGTTTAGCAGCCAAAGTTGTAAACCATGAAGTAAACAAAGCAGGATTAGTAGATATTATAGGTGCTGCTGGCGATACAAATATACAAGGAGAAGACCAGCAAAAACTAGATGTTTATGCTAACGATAAATTTATACAAACATTAACCAATAGAAATATTGTTTGTGGTATTGCCAGTGAAGAAGAAGATCATTTTATCTCTATAAATAGCCAAGACGAAAACAATCAAAATAAATACGTGGTATTAATGGATCCTCTTGATGGATCCTCTAACATAGACGTAAATGTATCTGTAGGAACTATTTTTTCTGTATTTAGGCGCGTTACACCTGTTGGTACACCAGTAACTATAGACGATTTTCTTCAAAAAGGAAATCAACAAGTTGCAGCTGGTTATATCGTTTATGGTACTTCTACAATGTTAGTATACACTACTGGAGACGGGGTTAATGGGTTTACATTAAATCCAGCTATAGGAACGTTTTACTTGTCTCACCCTAATATGGAATTTCCTGAAGATGGAAACATCTATTCGGTAAATGAAGGAAATTATATACACTTCCCTCAAGGTGTAAAAGATTATATTAAATACTGCCAAATGGAAGAAGATAACAGACCTTACACCTCTAGGTATATAGGATCTTTAGTGTCAGATTTTCATAGAAACATGATTAAAGGCGGTATTTATATGTATCCAAAAAGCTCTAAAAATTCTAATGGTAAATTACGATTATTGTACGAATGTAACCCAATGGCATACCTAGCTGAGCAAGCTAATGGAAAGGCTAGTGATGGTTTTACCAGAATATTAGATATAGAACCAACAGAGTTGCACCAACGTGTTCCTTTTTTCTGTGGAAGCAAGAAAATGGTTGAAAAAGTAGAATATTTCATACAGAGAAGTTAATAGTCCTTCTTTTATTCTAGTAATTTTCCTATTTTTACCTCACACAACAAATAACCATGGCGAAGCAGGAAAAAACTAATATAGATAGTAATAACATATCTGATCCATCTTCAAAAATTGATGCGATTAAGCAATTAATTTTTGGAGAGAACATACAGGAGTATAATTCTGAATTTGAAGCTGTTAAACAAGACATCCTTAATAAAAAACAGGAGCTTGAAAATTTAATAGACGATGTAAAAGCAGAATTACTTCAAAACATAGATAACTTAAGTACCGATATTAATATTCGAATAACTGAGTTAGAAAACTCTTTAGATGATAAAGCTGAAGCTTTAGACGATAAGAAACTTGATCGCAAACTGTTTGGCGACTTACTAATAAAACTTGGTGAGAAAATAAGTCAGTAATTGATTTTTTAAATCTCATTATGAATCAAGAGGATAAACTTAGTATACTTAAAGACATCTTACTTACAGATGAGCGCGAGTATGCCTCTAAGATTCAAAAAAAGATAGAACTACTAGAAGAGACTATTAACAAGCAAAAAAAACTATCTCAAAAAGTAGATCCTATAATAGATGATAAATTAGATGAGTTTGTTGCTGAGATTCCTAAAACATTAGGTCCTACTATAACAGAAACACTAAAATCAGAAATTAAAAATTCTCAAGATGCAGTTGTAGAAGCATTGTTTCCTATTATAGGAAAAATGATAAAAAAGTACATTCAGACCGAAATGCAGGTGCTGTCTGAGCAAATAAACTCTAAAGTAAATAATACCTTCTCTTTCGAAAACTTAAAACGTAAATTTAAAGCAAAGTTTAGCGGTGTTAGTGAAGGAGATTTAATAATACAAAAGGCATTAAAACCTAAAATAGAACAGCTACTAGTTATAGAAAAAGGATCTGGATTAATTATTTCAGAATATTCTAAAACAGAAGGAATAGAAGAAGATATGGTAGCAGGAATGCTTACAGCAATAAAAAGTTTTGTAGAAGATGCCTTTATTAAAGGAGACCAAGAATTACAATATATAGAGTACGAAGCTTACCATATACATCTGCAAAATTTCACTTCTTATTACATAGCAGTAATGATTTCTGGACCATTTAATGTTATATATAAAAGCGAACTAGAAGATAAGCTTCTAGATTTTGCAAAAAACCACATTAACAAAGACGACTTAGACGATAAAACGTCTTTTTCAAATAAATTAAAAGCATATTTCGACAATGAAGATCTCTAAAAAAATAGTACTACTAGGCCATTTTGGCGTTGGTAAATCGTCGTTAATTAGACGTTTTGTAGAGAACACCTTTACCGAAGACTATAAAGTAACCATTGGTGTACATATTTTAAAAAAAATGGTTGAAATACCAGAAGAAGGGAAAGATGTATCTCTTATTATATGGGACTTAGAAGGTAATGACGACATTAGCGCAACGAGACTATCGTACTTATTAGGCACAAATGGTTTTATATATGTATTTGATGTTACAAGACCATCTACTTACGAAAACTTAGAAGCCGACCTAGAGTTTATTAAAGACAAGCATAAAAATATTCCTGTAAAAGTTGTTGGCAACAAAAATGATTTAGTAACAAAAGAGTTCTTAAAACAGAACAACGGTAAATTTGGTCGTTTAACGAATTACTATACCAGTGCTAAGACAGGAAATAATGTTGAAGATCTTTTTAATACATTAGCCTTAGAGCTAATTAAATAACGATCGAAAACCATGTTAAACGCGTACAAAAAAGAACATGCAAAAGCAGTCATTCAATACTCTATACTAGATTTTAATGGTATTGTTTTAGAATCAGACCATGTTTTATTTCCATCAATAGAGCAAAAAAAAATCGCAGACGTTCACCCTTTTTTTGAATGTTTAGTACCGCTTTTAACAACCGAAAATGAAACTTTTACATTTTCGTGTATTCATTTAGAATATAAAAACGTAAAGATTATTGCAGATGTTATTTTACAAACGTTTAATAATACAAAAGCACCTTTATTAACAATACACGATTTAACAACACACTATAATAACTACCAAACAACAGCTCAAGTTAGAAACGAATCTGTAATACACTCTCAAATTTTAGAGCTAAAAAACGACTACTTAAAAGAAAAAGAAGATTTTAAAAACACTTTTATAGCTAATTTTAGCCACGAATTAAGAGATCCTTTAACAGGTATTATTACATTTACAGATATTTTAGAGCAATCTAATTTAAATCATCAGCAACGTGATTATTTAAACGTTTTAAAATCCTCTTCAGGATTTTTAAAAGATATGATAGATGATATTTTAGACCTCTCTAAAATAGAAGTTGGGAAATTAGACTTAGTTATAGAACCTTTTAATCTACATGAATTATTAGAAGATTTAAAACTAAACTGTATCGTAAAAGCAAAACAAAAAGGTTTGGAGTTTTATCATGATTTTGATGAAAACTTACCAAAAATTATTGGAGGAGACGTCCTAAGATTAAGGCAAGTACTAACAAATTTGCTTAACAATGCCTTTAAATTTACTAATGAGGGTAGCGTTACTTTTAATGTCTCTTTAAACCAAATTCGAGCACAAAAAGCAAGTATACATTTCGAGGTTATAGATACAGGTATTGGCATTAAAGAAGAAAATATTGAGCAGATTTTTAATAGTTTTACTCAAATAAACAATCAGGATTCCTACAGAGGTGCAGGGTTAGGGCTATCTATCTCTAAGTATTTAGTAGAACTAACTAAAAGCAAAATAA
>NZ_JBSHNS010000518.1:0-24109 GCF_053601635.1 Pontimicrobium sp. MEBiC01747 | reverse complement strand
GTAATAGACGGTACATCTTTAGCAATCATTCCTGTATCACTAATTAAAATAACATCATTACTTAATTTCTCGTGGTTTTCTTTTACAAAGGAGGAAAGGTTTACACTTCCTACTTCTTCCTCACCTTCTATCATAAACTTAACATTACATGGTAGTTGGTTTGTAGAGGTCATAAATTCTAAAGCCTTTACATGCATGTACATTTGACCTTTATCGTCACAGGCACCACGCGCAAAAATAGCGCCATCTGGGTGTAATGCTGTATTTTTAATGACAGGCTCAAAAGGAGCAGAATCCCAAAGTTCTAATGGGTCTGCTGGTTGCACATCGTAATGACCATAGACTAATACTGTAGGTAAGGCTTTGTCAATTATTTTTTCTCCATAAATAATAGGATAACCTTCGGTCTCACAAATTTCAATAGTGTCGCATCCTGCCTTTTTTAAGCTAGATGCAACTTCGTTTGCCGTTTTTATTACATCGTCTTTATAAGCCGAATCTGCACTAACAGATGGTATTTTTAAAAGATCGATAAGTTCGTTGAGAAATCGATCTTTATGTTGTTTTATATAATCTTGAATGGTTTGCATAATTATGAATATAAATTTTTTCTAAAAGTAAGCAAAGTCATAGAGAATTCATATAAATATAGAATGTTTGGTAGGTTATTGTTTTAATAACAAAGCGAATGATTAAATAAAATAATCTGAAAAAAAGTAGGGGTTAACCTTATTTGTTTGTTTATACTATAAAGAAAAAGAATTAGTATTCTATATTAAAAAGTTGCTATTACATTAGGATTACATTTCTTTCTAAAAAAATATTTGTTGCGAGTGTAAACGCTTCGATATAAACATACCTACATTGTGTTTTATAGTGTTAGTGGTTAAATAATGTGCTATTACAAGACTTAACATGCTAAAATGCAATAAATAAAAAATATGAAAAAAAGATATTTGCCTCATTTTATTATAGTGGTACTAGTTACTGCTTCGTTAAGTTTAATAACTTGTAATTTAATAGTTATGTTATACCATTAAATAATTATATGTGTAGCTATCTCTTTTTATAATAATTGAGGTATTTATAATGTTGTTTAAAAAAGTTATTTTTTTTTAAGTGTTAGTTGTTATATTAAAATTCTTAACTATATTTGCATCCTCGTTACAGAAATGTAACTAATCTTTTGCGGGCGTGGTGGAATTGGTAGACACGCTAGACTTAGGATCTAGTGCCGCGAGGTGTGCGAGTTCGAGTCTCGCCGCCCGCACAACAAAAGATAAGCCGACTTTTATAAGTCGGCTTTTTTATTTGGGTACAACAAAAGATGTATAGACTTACAATAAAAAACTAGACAAAAGTAGAGAGATAATACTGCTAATTTTGTCTAGTTTTTACTATAAGCTCAAAATATATTCAAAACTATAATTTAAAATAAGGTATTGAATATTCGATGTACAGTAAAATATACCGCTATATACCTTAGTGAAAAACACAAAAGATGTTAGCAAATAAATATTTTTGTAAAAAACGTATAACAATGAAAAAAATAATAAGTGCTATATTATTTATGTTCGGATATGTATGTGCTTTCGCACAATCGGATCAGGATGTTCCAGTAGCGGGAGCGCAAGTATTTAATGATGATTTAATAGCAGCAGGAAGTTTAGCTGTAGGAGTTGATGCTACAGCTAGTGAAAGTTTTGGCTTCGATACTTTTAGAATGAAGGAAAATAACCTTAGAATTCATTTCGATGATACATCTGCAAGTGCTAGTTTTCCTGGTAACGATTGGAGAATTACTATTAACGATTCTGGAAACGGAGGCGACAATTACTTTGGAATAGATGATGCAACGGCTGGGAACTCTCCTTTTAGAATTATGGCAGGAGCAGGAGCTAATGCTTTATATGTTAGCGACTCAGGAGGAAATGTTGGTTTAGGAACAGCAAATCCAGTATTAGAGTTACAAGTTACAGATGGAGATTCTCCAGGAATTCGTATAGAGCAAAACGGAGCAAACGGATGGACACCTCAAACATGGGACATTTCTGGTAACGAAACTAACTTTTTTATTAGAGATGTAACTAATGGAAGTAAATTACCATTTAAAATTAAGCCAGGAGCACCAGATAATGCTGTGTTTATTGCTGCTAGTGGTAATGTTAGTTTAGGAGATACAAGTCCTTCAGAAAAACTTGAAGTTAATGGTAATGCTTCTATAACAGGAAATACATACGTAACACAGCAATTAGGAGTAGGTACAACAGCACCTAATGCTAATGCTTCTTTAGATTTAAAAAGTAATGTTCAAGGTATTCTAATCAATAGAATGACTACTGCTGAGCGTACAACGTTTACAGGTAGTTTAACAGTTGAAGAAGATGGAATGTTAATTTATGATACAGATGAAAAAACAACTTACTCGTGGAATGGAACAGCATGGGTAAATACAGCAGGAGAAGATGCACAAGGGACTGATGTTTTTGAATTAAATAACCAAACATTATCAATATCGTTAGATAACAATGCAAACCAAGTAGATGTAGATTTGTCTCCTCTTTTAACAGATGTTGAAGCCAGATTAACAGCATTAGAAAATGCGCAATCTATGGGAACTGGACAAGTACCAGAGTTATTAAACTACCAATCTGTTGTAAAAGATGCAAGTGGAGCTGTATTGGCTAATAAAGATGTATTTTTTAGAATGACTATTTTAAAAGGGTCAGAATCTGGAACTCAGGAATATTTTGAAGTTCATGCTTTAACAACGACTGAGCAAGGGTTAGTTAGTTTTCAGATAGGAAACGGTGCCTTTGGTGGAGGAGCAGCAGCCTTTGGAGCTATAGATTGGGGGTCTGGTAAGCATTATTTAAAAGTTGAGGTTGATGAAGATGGAGGTGGTACAGCAGCTACCTTTCAAGAAGTAGGAATAACCCAATTTGTAAGTGTACCTTATGCTTTAAGAGCAAAGACAGCAGATACTGTTAATAATTCTGCATTAAATAAACAGTTAGAAGATACAGAAGCAGCTTTAGAAACGACTAAAAAAGAATTAGAAGCTTTAAAAGCAGAAAATAAAGCTATGAAATCGCAAATAGAAATGATACTTAAAAAAATAAGTAAATAACTCGCGATTATACTATAATAGAAAAGCCATTTCATTACTATAATGAAATGGCTTTTTTTGTTGGGAGATTAATTAACCACATTAGGGTAGCTAATAGTATAGGTAGTATTAGCTTTTAAGTTTTTAATAGTATAGGCTTCTCCATTACTCCATTTTATAATTACTGAGGCTTTAACATCTTTACCAAGACCAAAATGTTGAGTTTTTGGATGTGTCGATAAATAGCCTGTTGTACTATGTATTTCCCTCCATATATTTTTATTATGCTTACTATTTAAAATAATAGAAGAGCCAATTGCGTCTCTATTAATATTCATTTTGGGGTTTCCTATAAGTTTTATTTTAATCCATTTATTAGTATTTCTAGTTCTATTTTCTAATAGGTTTGCAGTGTCATGATAATTATTAATTATAATATCTAAATCTCCATCTAAATCATAATCAAAATAACTAGCACTTCTTGCATTAGAATTAATGTCTACACCTAATGATTTAGCTTTATTGGTTAATGTATTGTTCTCATTTACAAAAAACACATTTTTTTCACGATTACTTTTAGCATATACTATGTTTTTAGAGTCCGATTGCCTTTCAAAATAAAAAGGATTTTCAGTGTCGTAAACACTAAAATCGTTCATACCATTTAAACAGTATAAATCGTCATCCCCATCATTGTCGAAATCAAAAAAATCAGCATCCCAAGACCATCCAGTCGCAGAGTAACCACGTCCAATATTAGTAGATAGTTTATAAGCTGTTAGTGTTTTATTGTTTACTTGAGATAGAAAAAGATCATTAGCTTCTACAGTTCTTATATTAGCCATTTTTTTAGGATCGAATTTCATTTCTGTATCCTCATTAGGAGTTACATATTTTTCATCTTTTTGCATGACTACAATATTCGAAATATAAAAATCGGGATATAGATCTCTATTTAAATCTGTAATCCCAATATTCATAGAATAAGAGGGTTTATCGGTTTTGAGTTGTTCACTTACTTCTTTAAAAATACCAGATTTGGTATTATAATAATATTTATTAATTCCAAAATCATTGCCAACAATAATATCTTGCAATCCGTCTTGATTAATATCTGCATGGCCAACAGCCTGTGTCCAACCCGAATTAGAATCGTTGGTAAACGAAACTTCTTTAAATATAAAGTTTCCTTGATTTTTATAAAGCTTATTAGGCGAGCCATTTTGGTTATCTCTACTTAGTTTTGGTAAAACGCCATGTATATAATCTCCAAAATAGCCTATAAAAATATCTAATAGACCATCATTATCATAATCTAAAACAGTGGCTGGTCCAGCAACTAAATTTTCTCCACCAAGATGACTAGATAAGCTAACATCCTCAAATTGGTTATTACCTATGTTTTTATATAGTCTATGCCTATCGTTAACATAAGTAATAAAAATATCCTGTAGCCCATCATTATTAAAATCAACTATTACAGGTTGTCTTGGTTCTCCATAAGAGTTAAGTTCTGCATTCCAATGATTTATGTTACTCGTTTTAGTTATATCTATAAAACTACCGTTTTTAGAGTTGAGGTAGAGTTTGTTTCCTAAACCACTTAGTAATAAAACATCAACTAAGCCATCATTATTAATGTCTTCGCAAGCAACACCAGCCCCTCCAAAAGCAGGAGGAATAGATAATTTTATTGTTTTTTCTTTAGTATTGGTGGTGTAACTTCTAATATGTCTACTCAACCAATTGGAAGATTTATGAGTAAATGAAATATTGGTTTGTAATGCAACATCTTTAAAACCAGCATTAGTGTTAGTGTTTGTATTTGACGAAGCTATCTGTGTTTTATTTTGTTTAATACTAAAAGAAGAATAAGTATTTATAAGGTTCTGTATAATAACAAAAGCCTGTTCTATGTCTTTAGTGTCTAACACTTTTTTCTCTTTTTTATGAGAAACTTTACCTGCAATCCTTAAAACTAAAACCCCTAATTGAGCAATGCCTTCTACTGTTAGTTCCGCAGCATTAGGGTCGATGTCTCTTATGTTACTATTAGCTATGTCTGCAAGAGAATAATCTAGAATTTTCCAGTGAATACCACTATCTCTATAAGCATCCAAATCGTAAGACTCTATAGTTATTTTTTCTGAAGCGTTATTAGGGAAAAAAATAACATCTTCAAAAGCATTAGTTTTTGTAGGTAAAAATTGATTTAATGCAGTTTGTATATGGTTAACTCTTATTAGCGTTTCATTGTTTTTTTGAGCATCTTTATTTGCGGTCTCTAGAAGACTACTAGAAAAAGAAACTAACGATTCTATATAATAAGTTTTTAATTCATTTGATGTTTGTTTATTTACAGGCCATTTTTGACGCGCAAAATAGACTTGAATGTTTCTTAAAAAAACACTAGCAATAACTGCATTGTATTTTTGGTAAGCCTCTATTTTTTGTTTAATAATGGCTTTTAAAACAGTATTTTTTTTAGAAACATTTGTAGTACTTAATTTAGGGTAGATAATCTCGTTCGATTTAATAGTATGTGATTGATTAAGAACACTAACCCAACTATTTTTAAGTATTGTTTTGTTTATACTAGTAAGATTTTTTTGTCTGGCCTTTTTATCTGCAATTTTTAAAACGACTAAAGTTACCAAGTTTACATAATCACTAAGCGGTTGTATTACTTCTTTATTAAAATTCAAAACCTCTGTATTTGGTAAAAACATCAAGTCTTGCTCAACCGATAAAATAGAACGATACGCATAAGATACCGATGAATATTGTTTAAAATCTAGTTTAGAAATGGTAATATAACCCGAGCCGTATTGGTATAAAAAGTCTCCGTTAGCATTTTTTCTATATGTAGAAATACTATTAACAACATCTCGCAAAGCATTAAAAGTAATAGTATTAACTTTTTGTTGTTTTGCGTTTTCTGTTCCTTTTTTTCTAAGGTGTAATATAAGTGCTTTTTGTATTTCTATTTTTAAGTTTCTTGCCGATTCGTCTAGCGGAGTACCGTACATAAAATCTTCTAACCTATTAGCAGTAGCATAACACTTAGGATCTTTTTCTTTTTCTAGGGAGTTTATTTTCTCAATAATTTCGGCAATACTGTTGTTTTGTTGGGCAATAGAAACAAAAGAGCAACCAATAAAAAATAAGAGAACCGTATATTGAAATTTCATAGTAAGTTTTACGTCTAAAGTTAGAATAAGCAAAGTTACTATATAAATTAATGAAGGAAACGAAATAAAGTATTAAGTGCTAATTATTTAATAAATTAAAAACACCCATGTTTATTTTTTTGAAAACAGCAAAGCGGTAAATTGTTAATTATAAACCTGCCAATTCAATAATTCGTAAATTTGCTAAAGCAAAGGACAGAAGTATGACCGATATAAATGATAATCTAGAATCCCCTTTTATCTTAAAAGTTAGTTTTAATAAGTTTTTAGAACAATACGAAACGTTAGCAAAAAGTGATGACGAATTTATAGCAGCAAAAGCCAAACGTATACTAAAAGCTCAAGAATCGCTACCTGTTTTAAGAGAGGGGTTTAGCGATCCTACGTTGTTAGAAACGTATAAAAATGAAATTCGTTTTATACTACAAGATTCGTTTAGTGAAGTGCTTACTAATAATGAGATAAAAACAGCTTCGGTACCGTTTCATAATATTATTTTTAATTCATCAAAACGTTTTCAAAACATTATAAAAAATGCAGGAGACGATTTTGAGTTAACAATAACCAATATGCCAGAAGATGGTAAGTATATTATTGCATGTACCATTATATTAAGCCATTGTTATGGCGCTAACCTAAACTTTAAACGCCCTTTTTTCTATGAAATCCCAGATGCTAACGGAGTAATACATTACTATAAAATTCTATATAATGCAGATTTTATGGAAATTATTCCAACAGAGAAAGCCATAAAAATTACACAAGAAGATATAGATGTATTAATAGATAATTTTGACAATATAGAGTTATGGAAAGAAAAATTTCCACCTAATAGTTATTTATTTAAAGGCTTTGTTATCTCTAATATTTTTGATGTAACAGACGACCAATCGATTTCAAATATTAAATCGAGTTTAATAGGTAAAGGTAAGCGACAAGATGAAAGTTTTATAGAGAGTTTCCATAATATTTTTAGCTCGCTTTTAAACCTTAAAGGATTACGTGTTGGGTTTTCTGTATATAATAAAGAAGAAGGAACTTTTGAGCGCGTTCATGGTCATGGAATGAATAGTTTTCTCTTAAATGATTTGGACGCTAACCAATGTTCAGATGCACTATGTAGTTGGTCGTTTAATCAGTTACTTAAAAAGAATAAAACCATTTCTATTTCAGATGTAGATAAGAAATATGAAAAATCTAAAGGCAATGCAGCCCATATTGCTACCTTATATAAACAAGGCATTAAAAGTGCAATATTAGCACCAATAGCTAACGATAAAGAACTATTAGGTGTTTTAGAATTAGTATCAGATCAACCTAAAGTTTTAAATAGTATCAATGCCAATAAGTTAATAGACGTAATGCCCTATATACTTTCGGCTGTAGAACGCTCTAAAGAAGAAGAAGAAAATCTTGTTGAAGTTATAATACAAAAAGAATGTACATCTATTCACCCAAGTGTACATTGGAAGTTTAAAAAAGAAGCAGAGCGTTTTATAAAACAACAACTTATAGGAAATCATGAAGTAGCCTTTAATCAAATTGTTTTTGAAGATGTTTATCCACTATATGGACAAATAGATATAAAAGGGTCTTCCGAAGCAAGAAATTGGGCCACAAAAGAAGATTTATCCTTACAACTAAATATGGCAAGAGTTATTATAACGAAAGCACTAGCCATAGAAGCATTACCAATTTATGAGCAATATATTTTTCAAATAGACAATTATTTGAGAGCATTAAAATCTAATTTTCAGGTAGACAGTGAGCAACAGATAAATGCATTCTTTGAGACAGACATATCAACCCTATTTAAGCATAAAATAACGTCTGAAGAATTAGAATCGGGTATTACAACCTACTTTAGTAGCCTAGATGATAAAGCTAAAATTATCTATAAGCATAGAAAAAATTATGATGATACAGTAAGCCTAATTAACAAAAAAATGGCTAGTCTTCTAGATGACAAACAAGTTGAAGCACAACAAATGTATCCTCACTTTTTTGAACGATTTAAAACGGATGGAGTAGAACATAATATGTATATAGGAGAATCTATCACTAAAGAAGAAAGCTTTAATCCTATTTACCTTTATAATTTAAGATTGTGGCAATTGCAAGTCATGTGCGAAATGGAAAACGCGTATTACCTAATGCAATCAGAATTCCCAGTAGCTTTAGATGTCGCATCAATGATTCTAGTCTTTAATCAGCCATTATCTATAAGCTTTAGAATGGACGAGAAACAATTTGATGTAGATGGCACCTATAATGCACGTTACGAGGTGGTTAAAAAAAGAGTTGACAAAGCATATATAAAAGGGACTAAAAAACGCATTACAGAAAAAGGCAAAATAACCATAGTATACTCTCAAAAAGAAGATGAAAGAGAATATTTAAGCTATGTAGAATTCTTGCAGTCTAAAAAATACTTAGATACAGATGTAGAAATTGTTGAGTTAGAAGACTTACAAGCAGTAACAGGATTAAAAGCTATTCGTGTTAGTGTTTTATATAGTAAAGCTAATGGCGAGAAAGAATTTTATACCTATAACGATTTAATGAAAGCAATTAAAGAGTAGTAGATAGAGTAGCAGCACCAGAGCTTTTAAAAGCAACGGCAAATGATATAACACTAATAATAATACCTATAATAAATACAGTATAAGTTAAGCGTAATATTTTATATTTTTTATCTAGAACTTTACCTAAAAAGTATAAATCTTTTTTCATGGAAGAGTATAGGTAATCTCTATCTTTCATCATTTCTTCCATAGCCCATTCAAAATCCTGTAAATTCATTTTATGAAAATTGCCAAAGAACAATAAGTTTACTTTTTTATTAGCAACATCATCTTTTGTAAATTTTCCACTAGTTACATTAGGTCTCGTTGCTAATACAGAAAGAATCATAGAAGCTATAGTGAATAAAACAAAAATAACTGTAGGCCAAATTAAGTATTTATTAGAAACATTATCTAATTTTGAGACTAAATTAGATAATACCAAAGAGACAATAATAGCATTTACCGAAAGTAAAATATTTGCTTTAGTATCAGCAATATCACTTAATGTAATATGGTTACGAAGCGTAACGCGAAACATAGTTTCTATACCGCGTTCTGGTAGAGAAGCTTTGTTTTTTTTAAGCGCAAACTCTGCAGCTTTAATTTGCTCTTTTTTATCATCTGCTTTTTGTTTTTTTAATGTTTTTAAAAGCCCAACTAAATTACGGTCTTTTCCTTTTTGCCAATTATTATTAGCATAATCTGTGTAAAAACGATGATGCTTAGTGCAAAACACTATGTTTTTTTCAGTCCATTCACTATCACTAAAAACAGTGTTTTTATCCAATTCCCACTCCGCTCTAAGTAAATCGCTTATTTCTGTATAATTTTTACTTTTAAAATGCACACAATCTGCATCCCTTATAATTTTTTCTAAAAGATCTAGTGGCTCATAATCCATTTTTGTAGCCATAATTAATCTAGAAACTTTAGCAATAGTAGCATCATCCACATTATGGTCTTTTAAAAATAGAGTAGCAATAGTTACGCTTTTAGCTTCATGGTTTTCACTGCCCTCTGTGTATCCAATATCGTGAAACCAAGCAGCTATAATTAAAGCATCTGCATCGTCTTGAGATACTTTTTCAGCCTCTATTAAGGATTTAACAAACTTAACAACGCGTTGCGTGTGTGTTAAATTATGATAAAGGAAAATATGAGATAGTTTATCTCTTAGTAAAGCTGTTACATACTGTTCTGCTTCTATTATAATAGTATCCATAAAATGTTTAATTTTAGTAAAAGTAGTAAACTTTATATTAGTAAAGTTTCAAGCATGAAACTTACATAACATAATCTAAAATAATAGAATTATTATATGAATGATATGTTTTATTTGATAACTAAATTGAATAAAAAGTATAATTATTTTTTAGAAATAATTAATGATAATAGTAACAGCTGTCAATAATAATTAATATCATTGAAAAGCAGTTTCGCTAACCAATGACTAAAAGCTTCAGAATAATGAATTTTAAATACACGAAATTTTCAGATCAAGGCAGTCTTTTTTTAACAGACTTTAACTGTGCATCATTCGATAAGCGTTTAGGAGAAGGCGATTTTTATAAAATAGTTTGGGCAAAAGATGAAGATATTATTATTAATGTAGATGGTTATACAGTAGAATTAAAAAAGAACCAAGTCCTATTTTGTACACCTTATAACAAGTTATATTTAGAACCTTATTTAAAAGGAGCTGTATCTTATATATTTAATAGAGAGTTTTATTGTATTAGAGACCACGATCATGAAGTATCATGTAATGGGCTTTTGTTTTTAGGAACATCTGAACCCATAAAGATAGAATTAACAGAAAAAGAGCGTAAAAGCTACGAACTACTATATATGTTTTTTGAAGAAGAATTTGAAACCAAAGACCATATACAAGGAGAAATGCTACTAGTACTATTAAAACGTTTACTAATAAAATCTGTAAGATTAGTTAAAAAGAGTTTGGTAGATTCAGAATTAAGTCAAACAAAAATTGATGTAGTAAGACAATTTAACTTGCTAGTCGATAAGCATTTTAAAACCAAACATAAAGTGTCGGATTATGCAGAGCTACTCAATAAATCACCCAAAACGTTAGCCAATGCTTTTGCAAAATTTAACGATAAATCTCCATTGCAAATAATAAATGAGAGAATTATTCTTGAAGCTAGGAGATTATTAACTTTTTCAGAGAAATCATCAAAAGAAATTGCTCACGATTTAGGATTTCACGAAGCATCTCATTTTTCCAAGTTTTTTAAAAATCAAGTAGGAGAATCCCCTACAACTTTTAGAAAAAAATAATACCCTTTTTCTTATAAATAGTCTATTAAAATTAATAGTTGCTAAATAATTATAACGGGTTTTGTAATAGAAAAGTGTTCTTTATAAATAGAGAATGTATATAATTACAACTCCTCTCTACTAAACAATTTTCTTGTATAATTTTATTAGTCTGCAATAAAAAGAACCTAATAAACACCCTTTAACCTAAACCTAATACTTTGTAAAAACAAGGACAATATTTGGTTTAAAATACTTAAACAATACAAAATACAAACTTCTGGGAAAAATGTACAATAACGTGGGCAATGTAGATATTTATAACCGTAGACTTAAGCAATACCTTTGTATAACTAAAAAAAGAAAGGACAAATAAAAATGATGCTTACATGGAAAGATGTTATCCGATTTGCTGTAAAAGGCAATCCAGCTCCAGATAAACGTGTCGAGAAATCAGACAAGGAATGGAGAAAAATACTAACATTAGAACAGTATAGAATTACAAGACAAAAAGGAACCGAACGACCACATAGCGGAGCACTTTGTAGTATTTACGATCAAGGGAAGTATAACTGTGTATGTTGTAATACGCCATTGTTTGACTCTACAATTAAATTTAGTTCGGGAACAGGTTGGCCAAGCTTTACACAGCCAATAAAAGAAAGCGCAATTAAATACGAAAAGGATACAACTTTTGGTATGACAAGAGTAGAGGTAATGTGTAATACTTGCGATGCGCACCTAGGCCATGTTTTTCCAGATGGGCCAGAACCAAGCGGATTACGTTATTGCATAAATTCAGAAGCTATGCAACTAGAAAAGGAGGATAATAATGAACACTAAAAATATACAATTAGCAACATTTGGAGGCGGATGTTTTTGGTGTACCGAAGCCGTTTTTCAAGAAGTAAAAGGAATAGAAAAAGTAGAGTCAGGATATTCAGGAGGAGATAACTTAAAGCAACCTACTTACAGAGAAGTCTGTTCTGGTGTGTCGGGATATGCAGAAGTTGTACAAATAACATTTAATGCAAATATTATTTCATATAAAGAGCTTGTAATCATTTTTATGACCACGCATGACCCAACAAGCTTAAATAAACAAGGTGCAGATAGAGGAACGCAATACCGTTCAGTAATTTATTATAATAATAAGAGACAAAAGGAAATAGCAGACGCTGTTTTAAAAGAAATGACACCTTATTACGATAAACCAATTGTAACAGAAGTCTCACCATTAGGAGTTTTTTATATAGCAGAGAAAGAACATCAAGACTATTATAAAAATAACCCAACGTCTGGATATTGCTCTTTTGTAATAACACCAAAACTAACGAAGCTAAGAAAGCTTCATAGAAATAAATTAAGAACTTAAAGTTGAAAAAAATGGAAAATCAAATAGAAAAAAAACTAAAACATATACATGCCTTATTAGCTAAAGGAGAATTTATAGAAGCCATGGAAACCTATTTACATGACGATGTAGAATTAAGAGAAGCAAACGGAGAACCTAAAAAAGGGAAAGCCCATTGTGTAAAGTTTGAAGAAGACTTTATTAATAATGACTTAGAAGCGTTTATTGGTTACGAAGTAGGAAATTATGCAGTTAATGGAAACCATACTTTTTATGATGCAATAATGACATTAAAATTAAAAGATGGTAGCACAATAGTGTCAGAACAAGTTGTTGCTACAGAATGGAAAGATGGAAAAATTTATAGAGAAAGATATTACCATGCATAATTTAAATAGAGTCTCAAAAACAAACAGTTTGAGACTCTATTTCTTAAATTAAAAAACACTTACAAAACCAAAAAAACGAATGAACGATATAATATTATATGGCGCAGATTGGTGCCCAGATTGTAGAAGAGCTAAAACCTATTTAAAGGAAAATAATATAACATACACATTTGTAGATGTTGATTTAAACAAAGAAGCCACAGCAAAAGTAGAAGCAATAAATAATGGGAAACGAATCATCCCAACATTAATAATTAATAATAAATCGTACACAAACCCAGATAATAGAGCATTAGCCTCAGTATTAGGCTTAAATGAAGCAGGAAGAGTGCAATTGTTTGGAGCAGATTGGTGCCCAGACTGTAGAAGAGCAAAAAGCTTTTTAAGAGATAACAGAATCAATTTTGAGTTTATAGATGTCGATGAGCATGAGTGGGCAACAACTAAAGTAGAAGCAATTAATAATGGAAAACGAATAATTCCAACGGTTTTAATCAATGATGTACCCTATACAAATCCAGATAATGCAGCGTTAACTCGCTTATTAAGTATAAATGTAGAAAAAGAACATAAAATTTTCGATACAATAATAATTGGAGGCGGAGCAGCAGGGCTAACAACAGCTATATATGCGCAACGCGATCGTTTTGATACATTAATACTAGAAAAGTCAACTATAGGAGGCAATGCTTTTTTAACCGAAAAAATTGAAAACTATCCTGGATTTCAGTCCATATCAGGCCCAAAACTTATGGAGAAAATGGAAGAACAAGCAAAAACCTACGGAGCAGTTATAAAAACAGGAGAAGAAGTAGTAGATATAGAAAAACAAGACGACTTATTTCATGTAAAAACAAAAAGCGGAACGTTTTTAGGAAAAACAGTCGTGCTATCTACAGGATCAACCTACAGAAAATTAGGCATACCTAATGAAGAAGAATTAATAGGTTCAGGAATTCACTTTTGTGCAACATGCGACGGAGCTTTCTATAGAGATAAGGATATTATTGTAGTAGGAGGAGGAAACTCTGCACTAGAAGAAGGTATATTTTTAGCAGGATTTTGTAAAAGTGTAAAAATTGTAAACAGATCAGACAAATTTTCAGCATCAGAAACCTATATAGAAAAACTTAAAACAATAGAGAATATCTCAACCTATATGAATAAAGCATCTCTAGAGTTTGTTGCTGGAGAAAATGAATCCTTCAAAGGATTAAGAATAAAAGATAAGGAAACAAGTGAAGAAACTATTCTAGAAGCAGATGGCGTATTTATATTTATAGGATTAATCCCAAATACAAAATCCTTTAAAAATACGATCGCATTGGACGATAAAGGCTTTATAAAAACAACAGGATTAGCAGAAACATCTGTAAAAGGAATTTTTGCAGCAGGAGACTGTAGAGAAGGAGCCATTGCGCAAGTTGCAGCAGCCACAGGAGAAGGTGTTTTAGCGAGCTACGGTATTAGAAATTATTTAAAATAATATAACATTTACCATAATACTATGGAACATAAAAAAGAACATATAGAAGTATTTAAAGCCCCAGAGTTTAATGTTAAAGACTGGGTAGATGCTAATGGTAAAAAAATAGCCCCAATAAAATTATCAAACTATAAAGGGCTATTTAAAATAGTATACTGCTTTCAAAGTTGGTGTCCAGGGTGCCATAGTAAAGGATTGCCAGATTTAAAAAAAATGGTAGAGGCACATAAGGATAATGACAAAGTTATTTTTCTAGCAGTACAAACCGTTTTCGAAGGACACCATGAAAACACCTATGAGAAAATGGTAGAAACCCAAAAAAAGTATGATTTAAAAATCCCTTTCGGGCATGATGCAGGAGAAGATGGTAAGTCGAGATCTAATATCATGACAAATTACCAAACAGGAGGCACACCTTGGTTTTTATTTATAGATAAACACGACCGTATAGTATTTAGCGATTTTCACTTAAATGTAGAAGCGTCAATAGAATTTTTAAACACCTTAAAATAATGATGAGTAAAGTTCCAGAAGTAAAATTATATGGAGCAGCCCGTTGCCATAAAACAAATTACTACAAGGAGTTGTTTGAGGAAATAAAACAACCCTATCAGTTTTTAGATGTTGAAGAAAATGAAGTTTTCGCAGAAGAACTTAGAGGTCTTTATGTAAATAGAAAACTAAACTTTCCTACAATAACAATAGGTGCTAAAAAATTAAGAAACCCATATAAAGAAGAGCTGTTAAATTGGTTAAGCACTATAGAAAAGTAAGAATGTCTATATTAAAACAAATACAAAAATTACAAAAAGGCTACTCGGAAGTTGTTTATAAAAGCAAAAAATATGGAGTAACTAGAAACGATTTTAATCAAGGGAGCAGTTTTAAAATATATGCAGAAGAGCTTGGCGGAAACGATTTTATAAGCTTAAACTATTACATAACATCTAATGGCGAAAAATTGAAACCTTGCGAAATGGAAGCAGAAAAAGTAATACATTTTTTAAATAACTATAATTATTCATGAATTGGTATTTACCCATAACAATTATACCAGGTTTAGGGATGTTAATATTATCAACAACCTCCCAAATGATGACGTTAAGCACGGAGATAGGAAACCTATTGGCAAATAAATGCTCTACATATCAACATGAAATATCTAACCTTAAAATTAAACAATTAGGATTGTTAACAAGAGCAAGCGCTCTATTGTATCTAGCAACAGGGGGCTATGTGTTATCTGGTATTTTGGGTGTAGCTTTCAAAACAGAAGGTGTCTTTAGCGTGCCTAGTATAGCCTTATATATAGGAACCGTTTTAGTTTTTATAGCAATTACGGTACTAATTATATATGCTTTTAAAGCTGTAAAAATTAGAAAAGACCAATTTAATAACAACCATAATTTATAATTATTAAAAAGCGATATATTAAACATTGAAAAGTAAATTACAAAAAATAGCATTTGGAGGCGGATGTCATTGGTGTACAGAAGCTGTGTTTCAATCCTTAAAAGGCGTAGAAAAAGTAGAACAAGGTTTTGTCGCCTCAATAGGAAAAAACGACACTTTTTCAGAGGCCGTAATAGTACATTTCAATTCAAACATTATACCATTAAAAGTACTTGTCGAGGTACATTTATACACACATAAAAGCACCTCTAACCATACTATGCGAAAAAAATATAGGTCTGCTATTTATGCCTTTAATTCAATACAAGAAAAAGAAGCGATAAAGCTTTTAAGTGATTTTCAAAAAGTTTTTTATAGTAGATTAATAACGCAAGTATTAAAATTTAAAACTTTTAAACCATCTTTAAAACAGTTTCAAAATTATTATTATTCAAATCCTGAAAAACCGTTTTGCAAAACATATATTAACCCCAAATTAAAACTAATATTAGAACAATTCTCAAGCTATTCAAATATAAAATAAAGAGAAATTCAATGTTTTAATTGTATTTTAAAATGAGAAGCCTAAAAATCGATTTTTAATAATCGATAGATAGCTTTGTTATATAAAGGTTATTTTTACTAAACCAGTTAACAACCATCCCTTATGAAACCAACTAAATACTTTTTTTTTAGCATTATAGTATTTTTAGTAAATGCCTGTGCAACATACAAACGGCAATCTACACCAGTTAATGCAGAAACAACAGTAACAAGCAATAAAGATTTAGAACACTCTTTTTATTTAATAGGTGGAACTAGTAACGCTTCAATAAGTACTGAATCTAACGGGTTAAAAGCATTTAAAAAGGCTTTAAAAAATGCTGAAAGTAAAAGTACAGCGCTTTTTCTTGGAAATAACATACATCCAAATGGCTTTGTAAAAAAAGAACATAAAGACCGAGAGCTTTCAGAAAATCAATTAAAAACACAAACCGAAGCAGTAAAAGACTTTAAGGGAAATACCATTTTTATTCCAGGGAATTATGATTGGAATTCGGGAGTAAAAGGATTAAAACGACAAGAAAAGTATGTAGAAGGGGTTTTAGGTAAAAATACTTTTTTACCAGAAAATGGTTGTCCAATAGAAAAAGTTAATATTAGCGATAACATTGTGTTAATTATTGTAGATACCCATTGGTATATAGCCAATTGGGACAAACATCCCACAATAAACGATAATTGTGAAATTAGAACAAGAACACAATTCTTTAATGAGTTTGAAAGCTTAATAAAAAAATCTAGAGGAAAAACAACATTAGTTGCAATGCACCACCCAATGTTTACTAATGGGCCACATGGAGGGCAATACTCCATTAAACAACACATGACGCCTGCACCTATTTTGGGTACACTAAAAACCATATTAAGAAGAACAAGTGGTCTAGCAGATACAGACGTAACTAATAAACGTTATAATGAATTAAAAAAGCGTATAACAACACTTTCACAAGAAAATAGTAAAGTTATTTTTGTATCTGGACACGAACAGAATTTACAGTACATAGTACAAGATAATTTACCACAAATAATTAGCGGAGCAGGCGCAAGAATAAGCCCAACGAGGAATGTTGGAGGAGGACAATTTTCTTATGGAACAGAAGGCTATGCTAGATTAGATGTTTATAAAGATGGTTCATCTAACGTACATTTTTTTACAGCAAAAGACGAAGAAACGGTATTTAGTACAAAAGTATTTACCAAAGACGTAAAAGAACATGTAGCAGATTATAAATCTAATTTTAGCAAAACCCAAACAGCATCCATTTATACTAAAGAAGAAACAGACAAAGGAAGAATCTATAAAACGCTATGGGGAAAGCGCTATAGAGAAGACTTTAGTACAGCAGTAACAGTGCCAACAGTTAATTTAGATACGCTTTTTGGAGGATTAAAACCAATAAGAAAAGGAGGAGGGCATCAATCTAAATCATTACGATTAGAAGATAAAGACGGAAGAGAATATGTAATGAGAGCCTTACGTAAAAATGCAGTACAATATTTACAAGCAGTAGCATTTAAAGACCAATATATTGAAGGCCAATTTGATGATACCTATACAGAAGGATTATTATTAGATGTATTTACAGGTTCGCACCCATACGCGCCATTTACAATAGGAGTATTATCAAAAGCAGTAGGAATATACCATACCAACCCAGTACTGTATTACATACCAAAACAAAAAGCATTATCACACTTTAATGAAGAATTTGGAGATGAATTATACATGATTGAAGAACGAGCAGCATCAGGTCATGGTAATAACGAAAGCTTTGGGTTTTCAAATAAAGTAATAAGTACGAGCGATTTATTAAAAAAATTAAATAAGAATGAAAACCATATTCTAGACGAGGCAACTTATGTAAGAGCGCGTTTGTTTGATATGTTAATAGGAGACTGGGATAGGCATGAAGACCAATGGCGTTGGGCAACATTTAAAGAAGGTAAAAAAACTATTTATAAACCTATACCTAGAGATCGTGACCAAGCATTTTCTATTATGGCAGATGGAGCACTATTAAGTTTTGCAACAAAAGCAATCCCAGCATTACGTTTAATGAAAAGCTATAATAAAGATTTAAAAAATCCAAAATGGTTTAATTTAGAACCTTACCCTTTAGATATGGCTTTAATAAACGAAGCAGATAGAATCGTATGGAATGCTCAGGTAGAACATATTACTAGCAATTTAACAGACGAAGTTATCGAGCAAGCTTTTAAAGCATTCCCTGCAGAAGTTAACACAGAGACAATTGAAATAATTAAACAGAAATTAAAAGGAAGACGTGCAAACCTTCAAAAAATATCAGATGCATATTATAATCATATTAATAAATATGCAGTAGTAAAAGGAACAGATAAAAAAGATTGGTTTGAGATTACTAGATTGCCAAACGGGGAGACAAAAATTGAAGGCTATAGAATAAAAAAGGGAGAAAAAATAAACCGTTTTCATTCTAGAACATATACCAATACAGATACTAAGGAAATTTGGGTTTACGGACTAGATGATGAGGATGCGTTTTCGGTATCTGGAGAAGGGACTAAAATTATTCCATTACGATTAATAGGAGGACAAAATAAAGATACTTATGCTATAGAAAATGGTAAAAAGGTATTTATGTACGATTATAAATCTAAGGCAAGTGAATTTTTAACAAATAAAGGATTTAAAAAACTAACAGACGATTACGAAACTAACACTTACGACTATAAAAAACTTAAAAACAGTTCTAATCAATTTATTCCATCATTAGGAGCTAATCCAGACGATGGCTTTAAAATAGGATTTATAGACACCTTTTCTACTTTTGGCTTTGAGCGTAATCCGTTTACACAACAACATGTGTTTGCAGCAGCCTATTACTTTGCAACTAGTGGATTCGATTTTAGTTATAAAGGAGAGTTTGCAAACGTTATTGGGCAATGGAATTTAGGAGTAAATGCACATTTTACTAGCCCTAATTATAGTGAAAACTTTTTTGGATTTGGTAATGAAACACTAAACCCAAATAGTGAAGATGGAGATAATTTTAATTTAGATTTTAATAGAGTAAAATTACAAACCATTAGCTTTTCGCCTTCACTAATATTTAAAGGCGATTTAGGATCTCAAATAAGTATAGGTGTGTCGTATGAGGACATAGAGGTCGAAGAAACTCAAGAGCGTTTTGTAAACACATTTTATGTAGCAAATGGAGCCTCTAACAGAAATAGCTTTGCAGGAGTAGAAGCAAGCTACAGTTTTGAAAACAAAGATGACAAAGCATTCCCTACATTAGGTATGGGAACAAGTTTAAAAGCAGGATATAAAACAAATCTAGATAAGTCTAAGGGCTATGCATATTTTATACCTTCTTTAGGATTTGATTACAAGTTGGTACCTAGCGGACAACTAGTTTTGGCAACAAAAGCCAGTGCACATTTAAATTTTGGAAACGATTTCGAATTTTACCAAGGCGCTACTTTAGGAGCAAATAATGGGTTAAGAGGCTACAGAAACCAACGATTTACAGGAAAAAGAGCATTTGTGCAAAGCACAGACTTACGCTTAAATTTACGAAAAGTAAAAACGGGAATATTGCCATTAAACATAGGCGTTTATGGAGGTGTAGATTATGGCCGAGTATGGTTAGATAATGACAACTCTAAAAAATGGAACAACTCTTTTGGAGGAGGCGTATTTTTTAATGGCGCAGGAATGTTAGTAGGAAATCTATCGGCATTTAACAGCAACGATGGCCTGCGAGTAGCTTTTAAATTAGGGTTTGGGTTTTAAAACTATTTTGTAAATGTAAAAACACCTTTATTATGAGTGATAATAGAACACAGCCAATAATTGTAGAGCAAACCTTTAATGTACCAGTAACTATTATGTGGAATGCCATAACTCGTTTAAAAGAGATGCAGCTTTGGTATTTTAATAATATTCCAGAGTTTAAAGCAGAAGTAGGTTTTGAGGTGCCGCCATTTTTAGTAGCCTCTGGCGAAAGAAATTTTACTCATATTTGGAAAATTAATGAAGCTATAATTAATAAAAAGCTAACCTATTCGTGGCAATACAAGGAATACTCAGGAGTATCAAAATCTATATTTGAATTATTGGAGTATAATGGTAAAACAATATTAAAAGTAACCTGTATAGGTTTACATACATTTCCTAATGATGTACCAGAATTCTCAAGAGAAAGCTGTTTAAACGGATGGAATTATTTTATAAAAGAAAGGTTAGATAGTTATATAAAAGAAAAGTACAACACTTAATTTAACTTAAACTCATAAATATTACTACCAGTTATTTTAGTGTGTTCGTCAGTAATTATAACAGTAGTATTATCTTTAAAACAAATGCCCTCTTTTTGAGAATCGTGCTCAAAAGGCATAGATTCTATAGTGCCTTCAAAAAAGTTTTCACCATCAAAATTAGTAAGTTTCCATAGTTTTTCATGGTTAAGTAATACGATTGTTTTTCCGTCTGGGCTAATATCAGCAGACGTAATTCGATTGTTTTTACCTTTTAAATTAAACTCAGTAACAAATGTTGCAATAGCATTACCAGGAATGTTAGGCACAGAAATTACTATAGCTTTTTTATCATTTTTACTAAAAATATAAAAACGATTGTTATATAGAAAAAAAGCTTCAAAATCTTCCGATTTAATACCCTCTGGCATTTTAAAATGGATAGCTTCTATTGCGATCGATTTATTTTGAGAGGTCACATTTTTTACTTTATAAATAACAAGATTTTTTCGCTTTCTAGAGTTGTTTCCAAAATCACCTATATACAAGTTACCCTCATTATCACTAGTTAAATCTTCCCAATCTATATTTTTGTACCCCTTAATATCTATGTCTTTTACAATGCCTCCTTTGCTATCTATACCGTATACATTATTTTTATTTCCAGAATCTTCAATAGTCCAAATTAAATTAGAGCCAGAGAGCGTTTCTGCAGCAGAAACTTCTTTAAGACTATTAGAAATATCTGCAATAACTTTTAGCTTTCCAGTTTCGCAAGATAAAGCAGTTATAGATAAAAGAAGTAAACAAGGTAGATAGAAACGCATAATCAATAGAATTAATGCTAAATTTACAGCGATATTTTTCAGAATAAAAATAATGCAGCAAAAAGTATTAAGAATTGGCCATCGTGGAGCAAAAGGATATCTTGCTGAAAATACAATAGCATCAATACAAAAAGCATTAACTTTTAATGTAGATGGTGTGGAAATAGATGTGCACCGGTGTAAAAGTGGAGAATTAGTAGTTTTTCATGATTATACTTTAGATCGATTAACTAATGGAAGCGGAGAAATTTCTAAACACACACTTCAAGAGTTAAAAACACTTAAAGTTGCTAATGAATACACAATTCCAACTTTAATAGAAGTGTTAGATTGTATTAATAAACAATGCTTTTTAAATATAGAATTAAAAGGTAAAAATACCGCAAAAGAAACTGCAAGTATTATAAAAAACTATGTAAATACAAGAGGTTGGGAATACAATAATTTTATAGTGTCTAGTTTTCAACATCGCGAATTAGAAACTGTATTTAATATTAATAAAAATATTTTATTGGCAGTACTTACAAAAGCAAATTTAGAAGAGGCAGTAGCGTTTGGAAACACAATTAACGCCATAGCAATTCATGCCAATTACGCACTATTAAGCGAAGATAATGTTAAGAAAACAAAAGCATTAGGGTATAAAATAAATACATGGACGGTTAATGATTTTAAAACTATTGCTAGAATGAAACAATATAAAGTTGATGGAATAATTTCTGATTTTCCAGATAGAGTATGATAGAAAAAGATATAATAATAGTTGGAGGCGGAGCAGCTGGTTTTTTTGCAGCAATAAACATAGCAGAACAAAACCCAGAACTAAAAGTAGCTATTTTAGAGCGCGGTAAAGAAGTACTTACAAAAGTTAAAGTATCTGGAGGAGGACGATGCAATGTTACTCATGCCGAATTTATTCCTCAAGAATTAACTAGAAACTATCCTAGAGGAGAAAAAGAATTGCTAGGGCCTTTTCACACATTCATGACAGGAGATACTATTGAGTGGTTTGAAAAACGAGGCGTGGAATTAAAAATAGAAGACGATGGCAGGATGTTTCCTGTAAGTAATTCGTCGCAAACCATAATAGATTGTTTTTTATACGAAGCTAAAAAACACAACGTTACTATTTTTAAAAACCAACCTGTAACCACTATTATAAATAAAGAACAGTCCTGGCAATTAGAAACAAAAACAGAAGTGTTTACATGTAAAAAACTTGTAGTTGCTACAGGAAGTAACCCTAAAATATGGAAGCTTTTAGAAACATTAGGACATACTATAACGCCTCCAGTCCCCTCTTTATTTACGTTTAATATAAAAGACGATCGCCTAACAGAAATTCCTGGTGTCGTAGCCCAAGATGTAGAAATAGAGGTAATAGATACGCAACTATTTTCAGAAGGGCCTTTACTAATAACACATTGGGGAATGAGTGCCCCTTCTATTTTAAAGCTATCAGCTTTTGGAGCATTAGAACTAGCAAAACGAGATTATAAATTTCAAATACGAATAAACTTTGTAAAGCAAGGTTTTGAAGAAGTTATAGCTCAATTAAAGGACATAAAACAGACACACTCTAAAAAAACAATAGCAAATTATACACAGTTTAACTTGCCAAAACGGTTATGGTTGCAATTAGTTATAGCGTCTAAAATTAAAGCAGAAATGCGTTGGGCAGATATTAATAAGCAACAAATAGAAACATTAGCAGCTCAATTAACACAAGCTGTTTTTAATGTAGACGGTAAAAGCACCTTTAAAGAAGAATTTGTAACAGCGGGAGGTATTAATTTAAAAGAAATAAACTTTAAAACCTTTGAAAGCAAAAAACACAAAAACCTTTATTTTGCAGGAGAAGTTATTAATGTAGATGCTGTAACAGGCGGTTTTAACTTTCAAAACGCTTGGACAGGAGCCTACATTGTTTCACAAAACATTACAAAATAAAGGTTAGTTATATAGAAACTTGTAATTTAAGACGATTAAAAATTAGTATTCAACATATTTAACACTATCCCATGTCATTCTTAAAGCATCTTTTATTTGGCTATCATTCATAGGTAATTCTTCTTTAAACTTAAGTCTTGCAGCAGAAACCACAGAGCCAAACGTCATTTGCATAATTAACCTAAGCTCTACGTTTCTAAGCTCTTTTTTTAAGATTCCAGATAATATAAAATCTCTAATGTTAGAAAAGTGAGCAATGTTTTTTAAGCGAATCTCTGTGGAAATAATTGGAGGAACACCTACAAACTCCATAAATTTAAAAGCAAGAGGATTACCAACAAAATAATTGTATAAGTTTAACCACATGGTTTCACATTGTTTTTTGTAATTGTCTTCAGGTAAGTTAGCCATTAAAACAACACCAAAGTCCTTACAAATCATAGAATAAATCTCTTCTATAATTTGGTTTTTATTATCAAAATAATGGTATATAGTACCTACAGCAACATTAGCTTCTTTTGCTACTTGAGACATAGGAGTTGCATGTACACCTTGCTCAACAACTAACTCTAACATGGTTAGTATAATCTTCTGTCTTTTATCCATTTTTGGCTTTAAAATTTAAGCGAAACATTGAGGAGAGGAGTATGTTTAAGGGATCCTCAATATAGTTTTCAGTTAGTATTACATTTACACAATCATTGATTAAAAACTCTTTAAATAAGTGGTAATTATTTAGTATTCAGTAAACATCACTAAAC